>JAIQGF010000017.1 GCA_020072845.1 Terriglobia bacterium | reverse complement strand
AGCTGCGTCGGGCGTCGGTTTCCATCGGAGCCAACATCGCCGAGGGCTCCTGCCGGAGAGGGGATGTGGAGTTTGCACGGTTTCTGCAGATGGCCGCAGGCTCGGCGAGCGAAGTGGAGTATCACTTGCTCCTCACCCGGGACCTGGGACTGCTAGAAATGCCGGACTATCAACGCCTTTCCGACGAAACTGTCGAGGTGAAACGTATGCTGGCATCGCTGATGCAAAAGCTGAGAGCTGAGGGCTGAGAGCTGACGGCTTTCTCTCAGTAACTTGTTGCCGCCTTGACATTCGTGCTAGCTTCGAAAAACGTATCGGGAGAATTGAGGGAACATTGGCCAAAGGTTTAGTCATCGTCGAATCGCCCGCCAAGGCGAAAACGATTCAGAAATACCTGGGCAAGGACTTCACGGTCGAGGCCTCGCTGGGGCACGTCAAGGATCTGCCCAAGAGCACCCTGGGGGTCGATACCAACAACGACTTCGAGACCGATTACATCGTCATCCCTGGCAAAGAAAAGGTTGTCATCAAGCTGAAGAAGCTGGCGGCGGCGGCGGACAACATCTATCTGGCGCCTGACCCGGACCGCGAAGGCGAAGCCATCGCCGCGCACCTGGCGGAAGAGTTCAGCGACGGCAAGAAAAAGAAGAAGGGCGACGACCGGATCTTCCGCGTCACTTTCCACGAAATCACCAAGCGCGCGGTGCAGGAGGCGTTCCAGCAAGCGCACGGCATTGACTGGAACCTGGTGGACGCGCAGCAGACGCGCCGCGTGCTCGATCGCCTGGTCGGCTACCAGGTGTCGCCGCTGCTCTGGGAAAAGGTCCGCCGCGGGCTTTCCGCCGGGCGCGTGCAAACCGTGGCGCTGCGGCTGATCGTGGACCGCGAGCGCGAGGTCAAGGCGTTCGAGAAAAAAGAATACTGGACGATTGACGCGCACCTGCAGGGCGCCAAGCCGCCGGCCTTCGACGCGCGCTTTCTCGGCATCGGCGAAGAAAAGACCGAGGTCCCGAACCAGGAAGAGTCGACGAAGATCGTAGACGCGCTGCGCGCGGCGGCCTGGAGCGTGCGTTCGGTGGACAAACGCGAGCGCCGCCGCTCGCCCGCCCCGCCGTTTACCACCAGCAAGTTCCAGCAGGACGCGTCGCGCAAGCTGCGTTTCAGCGTGAAGCGCAGCATGATGATCGCGCAGCGGCTGTATGAAGGAATTGACCTCGGCGAGGAAGGCACGGTCGGCCTGATCACCTACATGCGTACCGACTCGGTGCGCGTTTCCAACGATGCGCTCAATGAAGTGCGCGACTATGTTGGACGCGAGTTCGGCCCGCAATACCTGCCGGAATCGCCCAATGTGTACAAATCGAAGAAGCAGGCGCAGGAGGCGCACGAGGCCATTCGCCCCAGTTCGGCGCTGCGCCATCCCGACGCCATCAAGCAGTACCTGAAGGAAGATGAATTCAAGGTTTACAAGCTGATCTGGCAGCGCTTCGTCGCTTCGCAGATGAATCCCGCGGTCTTCGACCAGACCAGCGTGGACATCGAGGCCAAGTCGGATGCCGCGTCGTACCTGTTCCGCGTCACCGGTTCGGTGCTGAAATTCGACGGCTTTCTGAAGCTGTACGAGGAAGCCAAGGAAGGCAAGGACGAAGAAGACGAGGCGCTACGGCACAAGTTGCCCGTGCTGGAACCAGGCCAGAAGCTGACGCTCAAGGACCTGAAGCCGGAGCAGCACTTCACCGAGCCGCCGCCGCGTTACAACGAAGCGTCGCTGGTGAAGGAACTGGAAGAGCGCGGCATCGGGCGGCCGTCCACCTATTCGGCGATTATCAGCACCATCCAGGAGCGCCAGTACGTGCAGAAGCTCGGCGGAAAATTCGTTCCCACCGAGATCGGGCTGGTTGTGACCGACCTGCTGGTGGAGAACTTCAAGGATATTTTCGATTTCCAGTACACCGCCCGCCTGGAAGAAGAGCTGGACGAGATCGAAGAAGGCAAGGAAAAGTGGACCGACGCGCTCTCCGACTTCTACAAGAAGTTCCTGAAAGACCTCCGCTACGCCCAGAAGCACATGGAAAACATCAAGCGGATGGAGAAGCCCACCGACCAGTTGTGCGAACGCTGCGGCGCGCCGCTGGTGATCAAGTGGGGCAGGCACGGCTCCTTCTACGCCTGCAGCACCTACGATAAGGACGATCCCAACACTTGCACGTTCACCAAGGAAAATCCCATTGACCTGCCGGACCTGGATTCGGCCGACGTGCAGGAGACCTCGCAGGAGGAGTACTGCGAGAACTGCGGGCGCACGATGGTGCTCAAGCGCGGCCGCTTCGGCCAGTTCATGGCCTGCACCGGCTATCCCGATTGCAAGACCACGCGGCGCCTCGATCAGGGGAAGAAGATCCCCGACATTCCGCTGGAAGAAAAATGCCCGAAGTGCGATCGCAACATGGTGCTGCGCCACGGCCGCTATGGCGAGTTCACTTCGTGCAGCGGCTATCCCGACTGCAAGTACGTCAAGCAGAATTACATCGGGGTGAAGTGCCCGCTGTGCAAGGAAGGCGATCTGGTAGAGAAAAAAGCGCGCCGTCGCGGCAACATTTTCTACGGCTGCTCGAATTATCCAAACTGCAAGTTCACCTCGGCGTACAAGCCGGTTGCCGAGAGCTGTCCGCAATGCGGCAGCCCGTACCTGGTGGAAAAGAATTTGAAGTCCGGGCCGATCATGGCTTGTCCCAACAACAAGCGGACCACTTCGGAAGACGAGGAAAAACCGAAACGCCGCCGCAAAAAGGGCGAGGAAGAGGAAAGCACGGTCAAGTGCGATTACTCGCGGCCGCTGGAGCCCAAGGAAGGCGCGGTAGCGTAAGAGTCATCGGGTGATTGCGTGATCGGGTGATTGAACAAGCGTGACTCATTCCGGATTCAGATCACCGGACCACCCCATCGCTAGATCACCCGATTCGTGGTTGTGCTAGTATTTCCGGACCCCTGAACTGCGGCGTGTCCTGCGCCGCTGGAATTCAACATAGCTTTAGCAAGGAGAAACTCGTATGCCGAAAACTGCCGGTAAGAAAGCCACGGCGGCCGATGCCAAAATCGTGATGGAGCTTTACGACCTGCGCCGCGAATCGGAAATGCGCAAGGCGCGCAACTGGTACGGCAATGCCGATTTCAGCTCCTGGGAAGCCCTCCAGAAGGTCATGATGGGGTGGGGCACGCAGGAGAATGCATGGTTCCGACAGAACCTTACCTACTGGGAAAATGCCGCGTCGCTTGTGCTTCGCGGCGTCGTCAACCCGGACTTGTTCTTCGATTGGAACGGCGAGATTGTTTTCACCTACGTCAAGATCAAGCCGTTCCTGAAGCAAATTCGCGAAATGTCCGGTAGCGACGAGTTCATGTCGAAAACCGAGAAGCTGCTCAACAGCACCCCGGAGCTGAAGAAGCGTGTCACATGGATGGAAGGCCAGTTCAAGAAGTGGGCGGAGATGATGAAGGCGAAGGCCGCGGGGAAGTCATAAGTTTCAGTTTCGAGTTTCAGTTTCAGGTTTGCAGTTTCGACCATCGCCGCCCCACACCGCGGCGGTGCTCGAAACTGAAACTTGAAACTGTCATGCAATGTATTCCCGGATGTACTCATCCTTGGATTGCGCCAGCTCGAGCGTGTTGCCGTCGAAGATGACCTTGCCGTCGCGCAGGATGACAAACGTGGCATCCAGGTTGACCTTGTTGCCGCCCAGCGGGCGCATCTCGTTGGCTATGGTATCGAAATAGTGCGTTGCCATGGTGAAAGCGTCCTGCAGGCGATGGGTCACCATCAGGGCGGCGGTGTGGAAAACGTCGCGCTGTTTCACGACCAGCTCGATGATGGTGGTTGAGGTCACCGGATCGAGGCCGCCGGTGGGCGAATCGTAGAGCAGCACTTCCGGCTGGGTGACGATGGCGCGCGCAATCGCCACGCGCCGCCGCATGCCGCCCGACAGCTCCGCAGGAAACAGGTCCAGCGTGTGTTCCAGCTCGACGAAGCGTAGCGCCTCGCGCACGCGGCGCTCGGTTTCGTCGAGCGACACATGCTCCTCGATCAGCCGATAGGCCACGTTCTCGCGCACGGTAAAGGAGTCGAACAGCGCGCTCTCCTGGAAAACCATCCCGATGCGCCGCCGCAGGTCGAACAGGTCCTCTTCCCTCATCTCGGTAACGTCCTGGCCCAGGACCCAGATGTGGCCGCGGTCGGGCTTCATCAGGCCCAAGGCGAGTTTCAGGACGGTGCTCTTGCCGGAGCCCGCCACTCCCAGCAGGATCTTGGTTTCCGCAGGACGCAGTTGGAAGGAAACGCCGTCGAGCACGATGTTTTCGTCAAAGGCGATGGCCACGTCGTCAAAGACGATGATGTGCTCCTGCTCGTGACCATTCGCGGGCTGGGCAGGGGTGAGCGACATCAGTGCATGCCGAAAATCGAGAGCAGCAGGCGCGTGTACACCAGGTTGACCACCAGCATCACCACCGAGGCGGCGACCACCGCCTGCGTGGTCGCGCGCCCCACGCCCTGGGTGCCGCCGTGCGCGGTCATGCCGTAATAGCAGCCGATGGTGGAGATCACGAACCCGAAGAGCAGCGGCTTCGTCAGTCCCATGAACACGTCGCCATAGACCAGCGACTGGTAGGCGGTGTTCCAGTACTGATAGCTGTCGAGGCCGAGCGTGAAGTGGGCGATGATGAAGCCGCCGGTCAGCCCGACCAGGTCGGAAATGATGGTAAGGAAGAACAGCATGATGACGGTGGCGACCACGCGCGGCGTCACCAGCTTCTTGGTGGGATCGGTGCCGAGGGCGCGCATGGCGTCAATCTGCTCGGTCACCTTCATCGAACCCAACTCGCTGGCCATGCCGGAAGCGTTGCGGCCGGCGACCATCAATCCCGTCAGCACCGGGCCCAGTTCGCGCACCATGGACAGCGACACCAGTTGTCCCGTAAGCGACAGGGCGCCGAAGCGCGCCAGGGAATTGGCGCTCTGCAGGGCAAGCACCGCGCCGGTGAAGAAGCCGGTCAGCACGACCACGGGCACCGAGCCTACGCCGATGCTGTCGGCCTGCTGCAGCGTGTCCGAAAGATAGCGCGGTTGCGCAAACAGGTTGGCAATGGAACGCCAGGCGAGCAGCGCGTACTCCTGTACCCGCAGCACGCTCTGTTTGGCGAGGTCGATGGGAGCAATTAATTCCATGCGGAGCTTCGGAATATAGCAGTGGTCGGTGGTCAGACGCTAGTGAGGAATGCGGAAGCGGAAAGAAACTTGACATCTCAGTTTCGGCGCACAAGAAATGAGGGGCCGCCGTGCCCGGCCCTCTTGAACCCCATTCGTCTCGGCTCTCATCTCGACCCGGCAGCTTGCGTCTCTCGACTATTGCTGCATGGTTCGCTTATTTTGTCTGTCTGAATTTGGCAATGAACGGATAGGCGCTCAGGCGCCGCGCGCTTTTCGCCGTCGCGTGGAGCGGCGGATCTCTGCTCAGGATTCGCGATCTGCGCCACGGCACCTTGCTCAACGATTTCCGCCTCGACCCGATAAAGGACGTCGCCGTGTCCGGCGAGGTAGTGCAGGGAAGTAGGCCCATCAAAAACCAAGCGGCTGCCCACTACGAAGCCCTGGTAAGTCGGCCCTTCTACTCCATCAACTACTGGAAACTCTGTCGTTTTGCCGTTTACCCCTATATAGGCGACCCGCTTGCTGTCCGGACTGAACACGATGCTGCTTTCGCCGATGCCTCGATACGTCTTGTGCTCCTTTCCATCCACCACCACGAATGCGCGGTCACGCTCGAACGCCACGTACGCAAGGCGGGTGCCGTCGGGGCTAAAGGTGGGTGTGCCCCCGGTTGCCGAATAATTTTTCCCCTCTACTCGGTCGGCCACGAGCATCCACTTGTTCCCTCGCCTGGCTCGATACGCCGTCCGCTGTCCGCCCGGGCTGAAGACAAGGCCAGGAACCGCGATCTGGTCATATTCCTGTTCCTCTACCCCGTCCAGTACGATCGCCATCTTGCGACCCTTAAGCACGCCGTAGGCCACATGTTTGCTGTCGGGACTGAAGCGGAGCTGACCGATGTGTTCGTACTCCCTGCTTTCCTGGCCATCCACGACGGCCAACATCTTCTTGCTACGGCCGGCTACATAGGCTAGTCGCCGAGAGTCCGGACTGAAAACCAAATCGCCCACTTGCTCATACTGGAGTCCTTCCGTCCCGTCGACCGCCACTACCCACTGGTTGCCGTGCTTCACTCCATAAGCGATTCTCTTAGAGTCGGGACTGAAAACCACCCCGGCGACCCCATCGCTTTCGTGACTCTCTTGTCCATCCACGACCAACAGTTCCCGATTGCCGCGCCGAGCGGCGTAAGCCACCCGCTTTCCATCAGGGCCTAAAACCACCAATCCAACTTGATCGTATGCGTTCCCCTCCGCTCCGTCGACCACCACCCGCCACTGCCGGCCGCGGAGCGCTGCATAG
The DNA here is from genome assembly GCA_020072845.1 of Terriglobia bacterium. Taxonomy (NCBI): domain Bacteria; kingdom Pseudomonadati; phylum Acidobacteriota; class Terriglobia; species Terriglobia bacterium. Next base: position 61,940 of record JAIQGF010000017.1, on the reverse strand, counting down.
GCCACCCGAGTCGAGTCGGAGCTGAAGGACAGGCCATCCTTAGCGATCCCGTCGTAGTCGTTCCCCTCTGCTCCGTCGATTACCGCCCTAACACGCTTCCGCTGGTCCACGACATAGGCTAGCCGACGACCGTCTGGGCTGAAGACGATGCCGGCTACCCCATCGTGAGCCTTCTGCTCGACTCCATCTATTACAGCCGACATCCTCCCGTGCCGCCGGATTACGTAGCCGACGTGCCGGCTGTCCCGACTCACCGCCGAGCTTCCGCGTAAGACCAGACTCGCTTCGACCTTTCCTAAGGGCGTCTCCCGAATCTCTAGCCTGACGGCGGGCGCTTGCGCCGATGCCGGTTTATTCGTCAAGATGCTCGGGTCAGCGCTGCCTGTGACTGTTGGCGGAGCTTGCGCTGATACGGCAGCCGCGAGAGCGATGATCAGCGTGGGAACGAACAAGCGGAGATACTGTTGGCGAGACATACGTGTCCTCCCTGCGCTCGCGTCAGACTTGAGCTAAGATCGAGTGGCTACTCTCGTGTTTCTCGTTGAACCTTACAAACTTACACCTGGAGCCTAAGGCCTGCAGCCTGCCTACGATTCTCGGCCCCGCTTCTTGATTTCAATGCTCAGCCGCTTGATTTTCTGATTGAGGGTGGACAGCGGAACCTTGAAGCGCTCGGCGGCGTCGGTCTGGTTCCCATTGCATTTCTCCAGCATGTCCACGATGATGCGGCGCTCACATTCTTCCACGATGTCGAACAGGGAAGCGTCGGCCCGGTGCTCCAGCATCTGCAGCGCGGCGCCGCGCCCGACGATGTGGTCGGGCAGTAGGTCCAGAGTGACCGTCGGGCCGGAGGAGAGCACCACCGCCCGCTCCACTACATTTTCCAGTTCGCGCACGTTGCCCGGCCAGGAATACTCGATCAGCGCGCGCAGCGCCTCGGGGGCAATCTGCCGCACCGAACGATCGTTCTCCTCGGAAAATTTCCGGATGAAGAAATCCACCAGCAGGGGGATGTCCTCGCGCCGCTGCCGCATCGGCGGCAGATCAACCGTGATGACGTTGAGGCGGTAATACAAATCCTCGCGGAATCTGCCCTCGCGCGCCATCTGCTTCAGGTCCACGTTGGTGGCGGCGATGATGCGCACATCCACCTGGAGCTCCTGCACGCCGCCCAGGTGCATAAACTTGCGGTCCTGCAGGACGCGCAGGATCTTGGCCTGCGTCTCCATGCTCATGGTGCCGATTTCGTCGAGGAACAAGGTTCCGCGGTCGGCGATCTCGAACAGCCCCTTCTTCGACGCCACCGCGCTGGTGAACGCGCCCTTGACGTGGCCGAACAGCGTGGATTCCAGCAGATCCGCCGGCATGGAGCCGGTGTTCACCGGCACGAAGGGGCGGTCCTTGCGCGGCGAGTTCATGTGGATGGCTTTGGCGATCAGTTCCTTGCCGGTGCCGCTTTCGCCTTGGATCAGCACCGTGGACCGGCTGGGCGCCACCTGCGCCACCAGATCGAAGATCTTCAGCATCGGCTCGCTCTTGCCGACGATGTTTTCGAAGTTGTAGCGCTGCTTGAGGGCGCGCTTGAGCTGGATGTTTTCTTCTTCGGCGCGCCGGCGCCCGACCACAGCGCGCACGTCGGCCACCAGCTTCTCGTTGTCCCAGGGCTTCTGGATGAAATTGGTGGCGCCGGCCTGCATGGCGGCCACGGCGTTTTCCACCGTGCCGTAGGCGGTGATCATGATCACGCCCAGCTCGGGATCGCGGTCGCGGATATCGCGCAGGATCTCCAGCCCGTTACGGTCGGGCAGCGCGAAATCGAGCAGCACCAGGTCCATGGGCTGGTCGGCCATTTTGGCCAGGCCTTCCTCGCCGGTGGCGGCGGTCTCCACCGTAAAGCCTTCCAACTCGAGCAGCGTCTGCAGCGACTCGCGGATGGAGGCTTCATCATCGACGATCAGGACGGCGCCCTGCGCGGCAGCGTGCTCTTTCGCGGCGCCCCGGCGGGTAATGACGGCGGCTTGGCTCAAGCGCTCACTGCCTTTCTCATCAGCGGGAACTCCAGATGGAACGTCGTCCCGCTTCCGATCCGGCTCTCGACCCGGATCTTGCCGGCGTGCTCCTGGATGATTCCGTAGGTCACCGACAAACCCAGCCCGGTCCCGCGGCGCCCGTCCCGCGGCGCATTCTTGGTGGTAAAGAACGGGTCGTAAATCCGGTCAATGTGCTCCTGCGCGATGCCCGACCCGGTGTCGGAGACGGTGACGTAAACGCCGTTGCCATTGGCGGTGCGTACCTGCAGCGTGCCGCCGTCCGGCATGGCGTCTTTGGCATTGAGAAATAAATTCAGGAATACCTGTTGCAGCTTGCCGGCATTGCCGTGGATGGTCGGCAGCTGGTCGCAAATGTCTTCCTGCACCTTTACCCGCGCCGTCTTGAGCTGGTGGTCCAGCAGCGCGAGGGTGTCGCGGATTACCTTGTTCAGGTCCACTTCGCCGAACGCGGTGCCGCTGGTGCGCGAGAAGTTCAGCAGGTTGTTGACGATCTCCGAGGCCCGGAACGTCTGCTTGATGATCTTGTCCAGCAGCCCAAACCTCTTCTCGTCGCCCTGCAACTGCTTCGACAGCATCTGCGCGTACGAGGAAATCACCGCCAGCGGCGTGTTGACCTCGTGGGCCACACCCGCCGCCAGCAGTCCAATGGACGACATCTTTTCCGCTTGGCTCAGTTGCGATTCCAGCGCGATGCGCTCGGTGATGTCGTCCACCAGCACCAGGCGGCCGATGACGTTGAATTTTTTGGTCACCAGCGGCGCGATGGCGATGTTGGTCATCCGCGTCTCGCCCGCCGGCGTGCTCAGCCGGTACTTGTAGAGGTTGTGGATGCCCGGGTTGGTGCGCACCCGGTAGAACTCTTCCAGGAACTCGGCGGGGAAGACTTCGATCAGCTTCTTGCCCACCGCCTGCCAGCGCGGCAGCGCGTACATCACTTCCATCTGCGAGTTCCAGAATTCCACCCGGTCTTCCAGGTCCACCGCAAACACCCCGACGCTGATGGATTCCACGATGTTTTCGTTGAAGTCCTTCAGCCGCTCGTATTGCGTGACCTTCTGCTCCAGCGAGGCGTACAGCCGCGCGTTCTGGATGGCGATGCCGACGTAGCCGGCCAGCGCCTCCAGCAATTCGACGTCTTCGCTGGACAGGAAATCGCCTTCGCTGGTCTTGCCCAGCCCCATCACCGCGATGGTGCGCCCCTGCACCGAGCAGGGAATGAAGTAATTCATGTCGAGCTGCGCGATCGAGTACTGCGCGCCCGGGGTTTCGCGGACCACGGCATGGGTGTTGTCGAAGAACAAATGGCCGGCGGCCATTTCCGGCCGCTCCTCGCCGAGGAAGCTCAGGTCGAGGTGGGGAATCTCGGAGAGGCCGAACGAATTGGCCAGGGTGAAGCGGTCCGGCGAATCCGGCGCCGCCAGGAAAATCGCCATCCGGTCCACCAGCAGAGTGCGCGAGATGCGGTCCACGATCGAGCTCAGCATCTTGTCCAAATCGAGCTGCGAGCTCAGTTCGCGTCCGAATTCGATCAGCGTCTTGCGGTAGTCGTACCGCTTGCGGTAGAAGAAGCGGTCGAGTCTTTCCTGGAACCACTTCTTGACCGGGTCGAACAGCAGCGCCGTGACCACGATCACCAGGATCATGCCGGTGGTGCCGGTGCTGGGCAGGTGACGGTTCAGCAACACCGCCGAGAGGCCGATGGCCGCGAAGTACACCCCCGCGACCGAGGCCGCAGCCAGCGTGTACGCCATGCCGCGCTTGAAGATCACGTCCACGTCCATCAGCCGGTAACGGAAGATGGCGTAGCCGAAGGTCAGCGGCAGGAAGACCAGCGACAGCACCGAGATCTTCATCAGCACCGTCGCCTGCGTCCCGCTCATGTACGGAAGGACGTAGAAGAGCGTGAAGGGCGCCACCGCCAGGATGGTGCCGCGCGTTACCCACTTCATCTGCTGGCGCAGGATCGGGGTGGGCGCATGCTTGTAGCTGTGCCACAGCACGCCCGCCGCGCCGATGAAGAACGCCGCCAGGTACACCATCTCCAGCCGGTCCAGGTTGTAGCGCAGCAGTTCGCTGGGCGCGAGCAGTCGCAGCGTCACGATGTGCGCCGCCAGCAGCAGAATTCCCGGCGCGTAGCAGGCCGGGACCACCCACGGCCGCCGCTTCACCTGCTCCTTGACCTCAGGGAAGGTGAGCACGAAGTGCAGGAACAGCGCCGGCTGCAGCAGCTCCGCCACCACGTTTGCCCAGTACACGATCCAGTCAAACTGGTTCAACTTTCCGGTGTAGTGGAAGGCGTAGAAGATGTAAGAGACCAGGCAGAACAGGTAAAAGTGCGTGGACTTGGGCGCCGTCCAGCGCCGCAGCAGGACGTACAGCCCGATGCCCAGGTAGATCAGCGAAATGAATCGCAATCCGACGTAGAGCGACTTGTCGAACGGAACCAGGACCACCGGCACGTTGACCGTGACCCCGCCACGCCGCAGGTTATAGGTCGCCTTCGACCACGTGCCGGTGCGGTACATCTGCCGGGTCAGTTCGGAGTAATTGCCGATGTCGTGGTCGTTGATCCCCTGCAGCAGGTCGCCGGACTTGACTCCGGAGCGCGCGCCCGGACCTTCCGGCTCCACCCGCTCGGCGATCAGGTGGCTGTTGTGTTCAACCCACCAGACGCCGTCGTACGGAACTTGAAACTGCCTTTCCTTCTGGTAATTGATCCAGCCAAAAGCGCCCGCCGCCATCGTCAGCAGGGCCAGTACCACGGCCACAAACCGGATTTGGACGTCTTTTGTCATCGGAGGGCGCGGAGAGAGTCCCCCACCTGCAACCTTGCGCGGCTGCGGTGACGAAAATTTCTCCGTCGACTTGGACTGCAACTCGGCTGCCACGGTTTCAGACATTGCTTATGCTTGTATCCAACACCAAGGACAAGACTTATAAAATGATACCAGCGTTGGCAGCAAGAAAATACATTATTTGGAAACCGCCTCTGATTTCATGGAAGTGGTAGGAAATTTACCAAAACCGCCAGAATCCCGATTTCAATACCGGATACGGGGTTTGGAATGGGCGGATAGGGAGCCGAACATTCAACCGGCGGCAACCTTGGGGACCCACAGGAGAGCACGGTCAGGGTAGTATCGTCAGACCGAAAGACCGATAACAAAACGGGGAGTCACAATTGGCTCCCCACAGAAGCGACAGAGGCGATAGCACTCCATTGGAATCCCGAAACGCGCGTTCGGTTGCCCGTCAATCCGCGAAAAGCGTGAACCCTCGTCCGACCAATACCGGAGCGGGAATCGCCGCAGCCGAGGTCACCGTCGGCGGCCATCGCGTGCATTACCTGCGCGCCGGCTCCGGTCCGCCGGTGGTGCTGGTTCATGGCCTGCTCGCGCACTCTTTCTCGTGGCGATTCACCGTTCCGGCGCTGGCGCCGCACTTCACCGTGTACGCACCTGACGTGCTCGGCATTGGCTTCTCCGACCGCGTTTCCGGGCTCGACTGCAGCATGCGCGCTTCCGCCCGGCGAATGGTCGACTTTTCCGACGCGCTGGGGCTGCGCCAATTCGACCTGGTCGGCACCTCGCATGGCGGAGCGCTGGCCACCATCATGGCAGCCGAGATCGGCAAGCGTATCCGGCGCCTGGTGCTGGTTGCGCCGGTGAATCCGTGGTCGCGCGCCGGACGCAAGCGCATCCGCGTGCTGTCCACCGCCGCAGGCGGATGGTTGTTCCGCAAGAGTTTCCTGCGGATCGGACCGTTGAATAACTGGGTACTATCGCGCCTCTACGCCGACCCGAGTCACATCGCGCCCGGAACTTTCGCAGGCTATGCCGAACCGCTGAAGATCGCCGGCTCGGTGGATTACCTGCTGGGGGTGGTGCGCCGCTGGCATCGCGATGTGCCCGCCCTTGAACCGTTCTATAAGAAAATCCGCGTGCCCACGCTGCTGGTCTGGGGAGACAACGATGCGGCCGTGCTGCCCAGTTCGGCGGCGCACGTCGAGCGCGCCATCCGCGGATCCAAGCTGGTGATGATGCCCGGCGTCGGCCACCTGCCCTACGAAGAGGCGCCCGAGGAATTCAACCGCGTGCTGCTGGAATTTTTGCGCAGCAAATAGCGATTAGCGATTGGCAGCCAGTCGTTTCCGTTTACCATCGTCATGCGAATCTTCCAGCATCAGTCGCTGACGACTGATGACTAACGACTAACGACTGCTTTCATGCACTGGATTGTCGAGACCGCGCGCCACTACCTCCAGGCCTACGGCTATTGGGCCGTGCTAGTTGCTCTGCTGGGCGAGAATGCGGGTCTGCCGCTGCCGGGTGAGACCATCCTCATCCTCGCCAGCTTTCTCGCCTACCAGGGCCATCACCTGCAATTGCCGTGGGTGATCCTGATCGGGATCTGCGCCTGCACCATGGGCGACAATATCGGCTACTGGATCGGGCGGCGCGGCGGGCGCCCGCTGCTGGAAAAATGGAAGCACTTCTTCCGCATCAGTGATGAGACCATCAAGGCCGGCGAAGAGTTCCTGCAGCGCCGCGGTTCCGTGGCGATTTTCCTGGCGCGCTTCATCGCCGGCATGCGGATTGTCGCCGGGCCGCTGGCGGGCGTGCTGCGCATGGAGTGGAAGCGCTTTCTTCCTGCCAATGCTGCCGGCGCGGCGGCGTGGGTCACCGTGATCGCCGGCGCCGGATATTTTTTCGGCAGCCAGTACGAAGCTCTCGCCGGCGTGGTCAAACAGACCGAAGTGGTAATTTTCCTCGCCGTGGTGCTGGCCGCGCTCCACCTGTGGCGGAACCAGAGAAAGCGGTCGCAGCAACGACGTCGAGAGCAGCTGGCGGAACCCGCAAACCGCCAATCGCGTAACATCAAGGTATGAAGGCGCAGATCAAGCGCGTGGCCATGCTGGTGGTGGGATGGGCCTTCATTCTGCTCGGCATCGCCGGATTGTTTCTGCCGGTGCTGCAGGGCATCCTGTTCCTGTTGATCGGCCTCTTCATCCTTTCCAGCGAGTACGTCTGGGCGCACAAGCTGCTGCACAGATTGAAACTGCGATTCCCGCATGTCGCGGAACATTTCGAGCACGCCAGGCAACGCGGCGACGCATGGATGTCCCGCATGTTTCACAAGAAGTCGCCGGTTAAAGCGAAGGCGTCCGAAAACAGAAGCTGATAGCTGAGAGCTTTGTTCAAATCATTCCAAATCGAAAGAGAAGCCTGGATCCGCTTCCTGGTTGCGATCGCGGGCCTGACGCTGGCCTTTGGCGCCGCCATCTTCTCCACCGTGACGCGGCAGGCGGGCAATGTTTGGGCGACGGCGATCTTCGCCTCGGCGGCGCTGCTGATCGCCGGCCTGGTCGGGCTGACGACCGTGCCCTACCTGGCGCGGCGCGTCGCGCTCCACCGGGTGCGCGAGGCCTTCGACTACGACGTCACGCGCGAAGGCATGGTGTACCTGGCCATCGTGCTGGCGATCGCGGTGGCCGCGCTGAACACGGGCAACAACCTGCTGTTCATCGTGGTGTCGGCGATGCTGGCGGCGATTATCGTTTCGGGCGTGGCCTCGGCGGCCATCCTGCGCAGCCTGGAACTCGATGTTGGCTTGCCCGAGCACGTCTTTGCCGGCGAGTCCGTGCTGGTGCGCCTGAGCTTGAACAATCTGCGGCGCTGGTTGCCGTCGTTGTCGGTGAGCGTGGCGCCGCCGAAATCGCAGCACGCGCACAAGCGCCTGAAGTGGGAACGCTCGATGTTCGTGTTTCCCGCCAAGGCGCCCCGAGAGAAGCAATGGCTGCACCTTCCGGACCTGTCGCTGCGCCTGGTGGCCGATCGGGTCAGCGCGCCGGGGATTATCACTGCCCGGGCCTATTTTCCCTACCTGCCGCCGCGCGCCATCGTGAGCCGCGAATTGGAACTCGACTTTGCCCGCCGCGGCCGCTACGTGCAGGACGGCTTCGGGCTGTCCACCCGTTTTCCCTTTTCGTTCCTGGTCAAGACGCGCAAGGTGCTGCTGGCCCGCGAGATCGTGGTCTATCCCAGCGTGCTGCCGACCGACGAGCTGTTCGAGATCCTGCCCATGATCACCGGCGAGTTCGAGGCCTTCGTCCGCGGGCGCGGCCACGACCTGTACCGCATCCGCGAATACCTGCCGGAGGACTCGGCGCGGCACGTGGACTGGAAGGCGTCGGCGCGCACCGGGTCGCTGAAGGTGCGTGAATTTTCGCGCGAAGACGAGCGCAAGCTGCGCGTGGTCTTCGACAACCCGGCCGAGAGCGTGGTTGATCTCCCGTCCTACGAGCGGGGAATTGCGCTGGCGGCATCGTTGGCGTGGCATTTCGCGGGCGAAAACACCGATCTTTCTTTTGCCGCGCCCGGCTACCAGGGCGCGAACGACATTTACGAATTTCTGCGCTACCTGGCGCTGGTGGACCCGCGCCCGGCGGCCGAAGCGCCCAAGTCGGTGCTCGACGAACTCCAGGTCAGCGACGACTACAACGTGATCTTGACCGCGCGTCCGCGCGGCAGCATTCCCACCGCGCTGTGGTCCTGTTCGTACTTCCTGTTTTTTGGGGAAGGGAAGTGAATCGGGTCTGTCGGTCGATCGGTCTGTCGGTCAGTTTTTCAGTTTGTCAGTTCAGCGGGTCGTGATTGTTAACCAAAGTTCCGACGAGTGAAATGCTGAAGCACTGATCAACTGAGAAACGTCTTCTCCCGATAGACCGATTGACTGATAGACCGATAGACTGATGTCGGCTCAGGAGGCAGGCACATGCATTTCAGGCGAACGATTGCGGTATGGATGGCGGTCATGCTGGTGAGTGCGTCGGCGGTGGCGCAGGAGCGCCGCAGCGTGACTGGCAGGGGCGGCCCGATACCCGAAGGCACCCCAATAACAATCCGCATGATTGACAGCCTCAGCAGCGAGACGGCGCGCGAAGGCGACACCTTCCACGCCACGCTGGACCAGGCCATCCTGGATGCGGACGGGCGCACGCTCTATCCCAGGGACGCAGACGTGGATGGGCGAGTGGTGCGCGCGCAACCATCGGGACGGCTCAGTGATCCGGGAGAGCTCGGACTGATCTTGACCGCAATATCATTCGGCGGACAAAGGTACCCGATCAATACCCAGCCGTGGAACTCGAAGGGCGAGTCACACACCAGGAGCAACACCCAGAAGATCGGTGGCGGCGCTGCCCTGGGCGCCATTATTGGAGCGGTCGCCGGCGGCGGCAAGGGCGCGGCCATCGGCGCCGGCGTGGGCGCCGCCGCGGGTACGGGCGCCGCCGCAGCCTCCGGCAAGAAGGAAGCGAGGATCGAGTCGGAGGCGCTGCTGACCTTCGTTTCATTATCCTCGGCGGGGCAGTATGTTCCCCCGCCCGCGGCACCGCCCGTAGCCTCGCCGGATCCCGAGTATCGCTCCGATGCCGCGAACCGTCCTTATGACCAACGGCGTGATTTTCCGCGCCGGCGGCAGTTCAAGCCGGAATTCACCAACTACGACCGGCAGAACATCCGCGGCTGCTTCTACGACACGGCCAATCTGCCGCCCGGGCTGGCGAGGCGCGACAGCCTGCCGCCGGGACTGGAAAGGCAGCTCGAGCGCAATGGGACGCTGCCGCCGGCGCTGGAGAGCCGCGCCGAGCCGCTGCCGGATGTGTGCAATGCGCGCCTGCCGCGATTGCCCCTGGACTGGAGCCGCGTCGTGGTGGGCAACCGCGTGCTGCTGCTGGATCCGCGCAGCCGTATCGCCGACCTGTTCAACCTGGATGACGAGGAATAGCGAAATTGCAGTCGAAACTAGCTGGTGGCTGAGCAGCCCAGGGCCACTTTGCCTCGAGCCCCGAAAAGCTTGGCTGCACATCGGTTCAGGCATATACTCGGCGGTCTCAAGACTAGCTACTCCGGAGTGGGGAGCAGGAGGGGTGCATGGCGTCAGTCAATAGCCTGCTTGGCAACAAGGAGACCTTCCACGTCGAGGCCGACCAGTCAGTCATCGATGTGGTCAAATTGATGGTGGCACACAATATCGGCGCGGTGGTGGTGATGCGCAACGGTGACCTAACCGGGCTTTTTACCGAACGCGACCTGATGAAGCGCGTGGTGAATGAGTCGAAAGACCCGCGGACCACAACGGTGGCCGAGGTCATGACGCGCGACCTGGTGATCGTTTCGCCGGAGCGAAGCCTGGAGGATTGCCTGGAACTGATGCGCGAGCGCGGTTTCCGTCACCTGCCGGTGTGCCAGGGACGGCAGTTGTGCGGCGTGATTTCGTTGCGCGACTTGCTGGCGCACGCCGTGGTGGAGAAAGACGGCGAGGTGCAGATGATGCGGGCGTACATTTCGCAGAGCACGTAAGACACAGTTTCAAGTTTCAGTTTCAGTTTCAGTTGGGCCGCGGCGCGGGCTGCGGCTTTGTTTTTTGGTCTGTCGGTCTTTCAGTCTGTCGGGTAGCTCGGTCGGCCTTTCGGCCAGTTTCTCAGTTTTTCAGCTTGTCAGTTCATTCCTACGCGATTGTTAACCGAACATCCGACCAGTGAACTCCTGAAATACTGAAATACTGACAAACTGAAGATCGTTTCGACCGACAGACTAAAGGCCGACCGACCGATAGACCGATAGACTGAGCGACCGGTCGCTCGAATATAGTGGGAACTTCCGATTCCGCGCAGCGGAGGCCGTTGTAAAATTCCCGCGTCACTTCATCCACCCATGCGCAGCTCGCCGGTCGTAAAAGAACTCAGAAAGATCGTTGGCGCCGAGGCGGTCCTCGACCAGCCCGAGGACCTCATGCTGTACGAGTACGACGCGGGGCTGTCCACGGGCAAACCGGAAGTGATCGTGTTCCCCGAGACGGCCGAGCAGGTCTCGCAGATCGCGCGGTTGGCGTCGCGCCTGAAGGTTCCGCTGGTCCCACGCGGGGCGGGAACCGGGTTGAGCGGCGGTTCCATCCCGCGCGCCGGCGGGATCGTGCTGGTGTTCTCGCGCATGACCAGGATCCTGGACATTGACGTCCCCAACCGGCGTGCTGTGGTCGAGCCCGGAGTGGTGAACGCGGACCTGTCGGCGGCGGTGGCGCAGCACGGGCTGTACTTCGCGCCCGATCCGGCCAGCGCGAAGGCGGCCACCATCGGCGGCAACGTGGCGGAGAATTCCGGCGGCGCGCACACCCTGGCGCACGGCGTTACCGTGAACCACATTACCGGCCTGGAGGTCGTGTTGCCGGACGGGCGCGTGGTGCAGATGGGCGGCAAAGCGGTGGATTCGTGCGGCTACGACCTTACCGGACTGTTTGTCGGCACCGAAGGCACGGTCGGGCTGGTGACGGCAATCACGGTGAAGCTGACCCGGGTGGCGGAGGCGGTGGAAACGCTGTTGGCAATCTTCAACACGATTGATGACGCCGCCAACACGGTGGCGTCCATCACGTCGGGAGGAATCACGCCGGTGGCGCTGGAGATGCTGGACGGCAAGACGCTGCGCTGCGTGGAGGAAGCGACGCATGCGGGATATCCGATGGATTCGGGCGCGGTGCTGCTGATCGAACTGGAAGGACTGCGCGAAGCGGTGACGGAGCAGGCCGAAGCGGTGCGCGCGGTGTGCCAGCAGCACCAGGCGCGCGAGGTGCGGCGCGCCGCCAACGAGCCGGAGCGGCAACTGCTGTGGAAGGGCCGCAAGACGGCATTCGCCGCGCTCGGCCGGCTGGCGCCGGCGTACTACACGCAGGACGGCGTCGTCCCGCGCAGCCATATTGCCAAGGTGCTGCGCTTTATCGAGACGGTGGCGGAGAAGTACAAGCTGGAGATCGGGAACATCTTTCACGCCGGCGATGGCAACCTGCACCCCTGCATCCTGTTCGACCTGCGCGACCCGGACCAGGTGGAGCGCACCCACCAGGCGGGACGCATGATTCTGCAATACTGCGTCGATTGCGGCGGAACCATCACCGGCGAACACGGCGTCGGCATGGAGAAAAATGAGCTGATGCCGCTGCTGTTCAGCGACGATGATCTCGAGGTCATGAAGCGGGTGCACGACGCGTTCAACCCCAACTCGGTGCTGAACCCGCAAAAATTGTTTCCCACTCCGCGCAGTTGCCGCGAGACCAACATCGCGGACGCGCAGCGAGGTCCGCGGTGAGCGCGACCACATCAGCGGCGGGACTGGCGCGGGAGCTGGCGGCCATCGCCGGCGAACAGCACGCCACCGAAGATCCGGCGCGTACGGCGGCGTTCGCGATTGACGAGGTGGTGCCGCGCGCGATGGTGGAACCGGGGTCAGCGGCGGAAGTTGCGGCGGTGATGAAGTATGCGCACGCCCATGAACTGGTCGTCGTGCCCGCCGGAGGATTCACTCACCAGTTCACCGGGACAATCCCGGAAAAGATTGACATCGTGCTGCGCACGAATCGCCTGAAAGCGGTGGAGCACTACGATGCCGGCGACCTGATGATCGGTGTGGGCGCGGGAACGACGCTGGCGGAAGTAGAGCGGCAGATCGGCCCGCACCAGCAGATGTTGCCGCTGGATGCGCCGCAGCCGGAGAAGTGCACCATCGGAGGCGCGCTGGCATCGGCGGCGCAGGGGCCGCTGAAGCAGTTTTACGGCGGGCTGCGCGACTACTGCACCGGGGTGCGCTTTGTCACCGCCGATGGCAAGGTCGCGAAGGCGGGCGCGAAGGTGGTGAAGAACGTAGCCGGCTACGACCTGATGAAGCTGCTGATCGGCAGCTTCGGGACGGTGGCGGTGATCACCGGCGCCAGCTTGAAACTATTCTCGCGGCCGCGGCAGACGCGCACCTTCATCGCCAAGTTCGCGGCCGCGGCAGAGGCGGTTTCATTCCGCGACCGGGTGCTGGGCTCGCCGCTGGCGCCGCTGTGTTTGGAAATCGTATCGCCCCGCGCGGCTGAGGTTCTGCATGGAAATTCCCACGCTGCGGATGAGGCGTGGCGCGTGCTGTTGCGGGCCGCCGGCAGCGACACGGTGCTGGCGCGCTATCGCTACGAGTTGGGTTCGGCGGTGACCGACGAAACCGGCGGCGAGGATGACCGCGAAATGTGGCGGCGCATCGCGGAGTTTCCGCACCTGTTATTCGAGCGCAGCCAGAACGCCATGCTGGTGCGGGTGGACGTGGCGTTGCAGGAAGTGGGCGCGGTGCTGGCGGCGGCGCAGCGCGCAGCCATGGACAACAACTTTGTCTGCGCGGTAGTGGGCAGGATCGGAGTGGGATCGCTGCTGGTGGGGTTCGCGCCCGTCGCAGTGGACCCGCCGGCGGCGATGCAGTACGTCAACGCGGTGTCGTTCCTGCGCGGAGCCGTGCCGCGCGACGGCTCGGCGATCGTGCTGCGCTGCCCGGTGGAGGCCAAACGGCACTTCAGCGTGTGGGGCAGCACGCCGAACGACCTGGCGACGATGCAGGCCATCAAGCAAGCGTTCGACGAAAAGAACATTCTGAACCGGGGGAGATTCCTGTTCTGAGCGCGACCACGGCCAATGCGGCGCACGGCACGGCGGCAGCAGGGAAAGCTCCCGCTTCGAATTTCAGCACGCCTGACCGGCCAACCTGGGAGCTGTATTCCAAGTGCATCCATTGCGGGCTGTGCCTGCAACAGTGCCCGACCTACCGGGTGCTGGGGCGGGAAGCGGATTCCCCGCGCGGGCGTATCTACCAGGTGTTGCAGGTGGACGCGGGACGGCTGGAGATTGGCGATTCCTTTGTCACCCACATGGACCGTTGCCTGGGGTGCCGCGCCTGCGAGACGGCGTGCCCGTCGGGGGTGCAGTACGGCAGGATCCTGGAGCGGGCCCGGGCGGAGATCGAGTCAAACTACAGACGGCCGTTGCTGGAACAACTGCTGAGGAAGTGGTTCTTCACCCGCGTGCTGCACGACCGCAAGGGCCTGGAGCGCTGGGCACGGCTGCTGCGGGTCTACCAGCGGTCGGGATTGCAGGCGCTGGCGCGCGCCACCGGCGTGCTCAAAGTGCTGGGACTGCACCAAGTGGAAGCGCTGGCGCCCAAGGTGGACAGAGAATTTTTCTTTTCGCACAGCGGCAGGATGCACCACGGCGAGGGGAAAATCCGCGGCCGGGTGCTGTTTCACATCGGATGCATCGGCAGCGTTGCGTTTTCCAAGTTGAACGAAGCCACGGTCCGAGTGCTGAACAAGAACGGCTTCGACGTTTTCGTCCCGCAAGGTCAGCGCTGCTGCGGGGCGCTGCAGGCGCACGCCGGATTTCGCGAGGAGGCGCAGAAGATGGGGCGGCGAAATATCCGCGCCATGCTGGAGCCGACGCGGGATACGGTCATCACCAACTCCGCCGGTTGCGGCGCCATGATGAAGGAATATGGCGAGCTGCTGGCAGACAATCCGAAGTATGCGGACCGGGCGCGCGATTTCGGGTCGATAGTGAAGGACATCACCGAGTTTCTCGCCGAGGCGGGGTTACGCCCGCCCAAACGTCCGCTGAAGGCTCGCGTCACCTACCAGGATCCCTGCCACCTGGCCCATGCGCAGAAAGTGCGGTCGGCGCCGCGCGAGCTGCTGGTAGCGCTGGGCGCGGAGTTGGTCGAGATGGCGCATCCGGATTATTGCTGCGGCAGCGCCGGCACCTACAACGTGACCCAGAACGAGCTCTCGTCGAAAATCCTCGAGCAGAAGCTGGACGAGGTGACGGAAACGCGCGCCGAGATCATCGCCACCGCCAATACCGGATGCATGATGCAATTGCGCGCCGGGGTGAAAGCGCGCGGGCTGAAGACGCGCGTCGCCCACGTGGTCGAGTTGCTGAATGAGGCGTACTGACGAGTGGTCAGTGGCCAGTGGCCAGTGGCCAGCTAGAGAACTTTCTCCGCTTTGGCAACGTCCTGCACACCCAGAATGATGAGGGCGCGCTCGGTGCCTTTGACGATCGAGCCATAGGCATAGAGGACATTGATGCCGCCGTCGGCGAGCTTGCGGGTAGCGCGGCCGAGGGCGCCGGGCCGGTCGGTGACGCGAATGGCGAGGGCCTCTTCCTCGCCGTACTGAAGATTCATGGAATCCAAAACTTTGCGCGCGGCGGCGTGCGGCGCGGCCACCAGGCGGATGCGCCCGCCGGGCTGATCGTAAGCCGCCATGATGGCGGTGATGTTGACCGCCTTTTTCGCCATCTCTGAACAAATGTTGGCGAGCGTGCCGGGCTTGTGCTCGGCGTGGATGAGCAGTTGGGTGACGCGTGCCATAAAGACTCCAGTGGCCAGTGTTCAATGGTCAGTGGCCAGTCGTTGGAATTACAGCTTTATACCTGAGTTTGCTGGTCACTGGCCACTGGTCACTGACCACCTTTATCATGCCGCCTTGGCTATGAGCGCATCGTGCAGCGATTTCGCCAGGTCGTCGGGATCGCTGATCGGCGGCTGGCAGGTGAAGTTGGAGCAGAGAATCGCCGTCGATTTGCCTTCCTTGACCGCGGGTAAGTTGGGCACAACTTGGGCGAGCGCCGGAGGAAGATTCTGCGGCGCGGCGGCGCTGTCGCTCACCTTGAGCACTGCCTTGTTCACCGCGAAGGGCGCCACCGCGGCGGCGTACAGCTGGCGCGCGCGCTCGTCGTTGCCCACCACTACCACTTGCGTGTGGCCCTCCAAAAGCCACACGGCTGCGAGCGCATAAGTAGCGGCGAACATCCCGTATTGTTCTGCGATTCCGGCGAAAACCTCAAGCGTATCTTCAGCTTTTTCGCGATAGCCGTTTTGGTTGGTGTAGGCGTGCATGCGGAAGAGCGCGATGGCGGCGGCGGAATTTCCGGCGGGCGTCGGCGAATCCTGAAACGGCTTGCGGCGGGCGCTGAGAGCGCCGAGGGCGGCGTGGTTTTCGGAATCGAAGAAGCCGCCGGAAGTTTCGTCGTAGAAGCGCGCCACCATGGCGTCCACAATCTTGCGCGCGAAATTGAAATAGCTGAGGTCGGCGGTGGCCTCGTAGGCGTCCAGACAGGCGAGCGCGGCAAAGGCGTAGTCGTCGAGCATGCCGGGGACATCGCGCAGGGCGGCTTGCGGGTCGGCGTAGGCGATGACGTGCTTCAGGCCGCCTTCGGCGGTGAATCCCTGGGAGAGGACGCGGTCCAGGGAGCGTAGCGCGAAATGGCGCGCGTCTTCCAGCGAGAGCACCCGCGCGGCATCGAGGTAGGCGGAAATGCAGAGCGCGTTCCAGCCGACATAAACCGTCTTGTCAACGAACGGCGTGGGGCGGGTGAGGCGCGCGGCGTAAAGTTTTTCTTTCGCCGAGTCGAGCACGCCGGAGACGCGGTCGCGCTGCATGCCGAGACGGACACCGATCTCTTCCACCGAGGCGCGCACAAAGAGCACGTTCTTGGCGGGGTTATGGTGCATCTCGCCGACTTCGTGGATGTCGTAGTAAAGCTGCGCGACCTTGAGTTCGTCGTCGCCAAGCGCGGCGCGGGCCTCGTCCAGGGTCCAGGTGAAGTAGTCGCCGTCATCGTCGAGATTGATGTCGGCATCTTGGGATGCGTAAAAGCCGCCCTCGCTGCGGTCGCTGAGCCAGGCATCCATCCAGCGGATGATGTCGCGGGCAACGGCGGCGAAGAATGCATTGCCGGTCGCCTGGTAGCCGTGCACGTAGTTCTTCAGCAGCTCCGAGTTGTCGTAGGACATTTTCTCGAAGTGCGGCACCACCCAGCGCTCGTCCACCGAGTAGCGATGGAAGCCGCCGGCAAGCTGGTCGTAGACGCCGCCGCGCGCCATGTGTTCCAGCGTGCTGCTGATCACCTCGCGCAGGCTCTCGTCGCCGGTGCGAGCGTAGAGGTGGATGATCAGGTCCATGCTCGACGGGTGCGGAAACTTGGGCGCGCTACCGAAGCCGCCGTTGTCGTGATCGAAGATTTTGAGAGCCGATGCAATCACGGTGCGCACCAGCGTGGGCGGAACGCCGCCGCTGCGCCCGGCAAACGACTCGGCATGGCTGATGGTATTGAGCACCGTGTCGGCCTGCTGCAGCACCTCGTCGCGCTTGGCGCGGAAAGCGTCGGCAATGGCCATGAGCACGCGCTTGAAGCCGGGGCGTCCCCACTGGTCGTCAGGCGGAAAATAAGTTCCGCCGTAAAACGGTTTGCCTTGCGGCGTAAGAAAGGCAGTGAGCGGCCAGCCACCCTGGCCGGTCATGGCCTGCACCGCGGACTGGTAGCGGCTGTCAATGTCGGGGCGCTCGTCGCGGTCCACCTTGACGGCGATGAAGTTCTCATTCACGATGCGCGCCACTTCCGCATCGTCATACGACTCGCGGTCCATGACATGGCACCAGTGACACCACACGGCGCCGATATCGAGCAGCATGGGCTTGTTCTCGCGCTCGGCGGCGGCAAAGGCTTCCTCGCCCCATTGATGCCAGCGGATGGGCTGGTGCATGGCGGAACGCAAATACGCGGATGAAGCCTGGGCGAGGGAGTTCACAGCGTCGTGTGACATGGTGGTGGTTAGAGTACTCCGTTGCCCGGCAAGATGCGAAAAGCGGGCGGAACTTAACCACGGATTTGCACGGATTCACACGGATACTGCGTTTTCACTGGATTGCGCTCTTTGTGATGGTGGCGGTTGACCTTTCAGATCCGTGTTTATCCGTGGAAATCCGTGGTTAGCTTTTTGCCATCAGGCGTCGCGCCACATCCGCGTACAGCTCCACCGCCGCCAGCAGTTCTTTTTTCTCGATGTACTCATTCTCGGTGTGAGCGACGTGGATGGAGCCGGGGCCCATCAGCAGCGCTTCGCCCCAATTGGTGAGCGACGGGACGTCGGTGGCAAAGGCGGCGATCATGGTGGGAATGCCGTCGAGCGTGCGCAGGCGAATGAAGGGCAGCTCCAGTCCCCACTCCACGCGCACCAGCGGCTCGGCGGCGGCGACAATCTGGCGCTTCAGGTCGTCGGATGGGCCGATGGTGCGGTACATGAGCTCGGCATGGGCGGCGTCGGGGATGACGTTGGGAGCGCGGCCGCCATCAATCAGGCCGATGTTGAGCGTGCACGGGCCGAACTCCTCATCGCGCGGCAAAGGAATGCGGCGGACACGCGCGAGAGCGTCGAGCAGTTTTTCGATCGCCGACTCGCCCAGCTCTGGATAGGCGGAGTGCGCCATACGTCCTTCGGCAAATAATTCCAACCGCACCGCCCCTTTGGTCGCTTTGGCGAGACGATTGTCGGTAGGCTCGCCGTCGATGAAGAAGCGGCCGCCGGCGGGATGCTGGTTGGCGTATTTCGCGCCCGCACTGTTGCGCTCTTCGCCGACCACGAAAAGCAGCCCGGCAGCGAGGCCGTCGTGGCGGAGTTTTTCGGCGGCGCCAATCTGCGCCGCGATGATCCCCTTGGCGTCGCACGCGCCGCGGCCGTAGATGCGGCTTCCGTCCTCGCGCGAGGCAAAGAACGGCGGCACCGTGTCCATGTGCGTCGAGAAGAAGACTGCGGGACGCGCCTGCTTCGGCGGGACGGCGTAGACGTTGAAGCGGTTCGCTTCCACCGTGTCGAGACGCGTCTCGTAGCCGAGATCGCGCAGGCGGCGGTGCAGAAACTCGCCCACCGCGCCCTCGTTGCCGGTGACCGACTCAATGTCCACCAACTGCCGCGTTAAGGCGAACACGTCCATGCGCAATGAGGATAACAGTTTCAGTTTCAGTCTCGGTTTCAGTTGCCCGGGTTTCGGCTGATCGTGAAAGCGAAACGGTACGCCCCAAACTGAAACTGAAACTGTTACCGCGGCTACAATGCTGCGGTGACGCAATCCAGCTCCATTCAATCCTTGTTTCTCGAAGGTCCGGCGGGGCGGTTGGAAGCGCTCCTCAATCAGGGTGCGCCCGCGGCATCCCATGCCGCGCTGGTGTGCCATCCGCATCCGAGGTTCGGCGGAACCATGCACAACAAGGTCGTGTTTCACGCCATGAAGGCGCTGAACGGATTCGGATTTCCGGTGCTGCGCTTCAATTTCCGCGGCGCCGGGTTGAGCGAGGGCAAGCACGATGACGGCCGCGGCGAAGTCGAGGACGCCAACACGGCGCTGCGCTGGCTCGAGGAGCGATTCCACCTGCCTGTCGTGTTTGCCGGATTCTCCTTTGGGGCCGCAACGGGACTGCGCGCCGCGTGTCCTGATCCGCACGTGGATGCGTTGATCGCGCTGGGCATGCCGGTGCGCGTGGACGACCGCAGTTACGGGTTCAAATTTCTTTCCGAGTGCACCAAGCCCAAGCTGTTCGTCAGCGGCGGGCAAGACCAGTTCGGGCCGCGAGATCAATTGCAGGACCTGGCGGCGCGCGTGCCGGATCCGAAGAAACTGGTGATCATCGAGGGCGCGGACCATTTCTTTTCCGGGCACCTGGCGGAGCTGAGGCGGGCGGTCGAGGAGTGGGTGCGGGAGACAGTTAAACTAGCATGATGGCAAAGCGAGCGGCGACCGGCAATGCGTCCGAGCGGGAGCACGGCGCGGGTGAATGGCGGCGGAGCGCGCGCCAGGTTTTCCAGGAAGCGCTGGCGCAGAGCACCATCCGGCAGGCGTTCGCCCGTCATGTGAACCACGACCACGGAGTGCTGCGCGTCTGCGATGACCTGTATGCCCTGTCGGCGTACCCTCGCCTCTCGGCGATTTCCATCGGCAAGGGCGCGCACAGCATGGCCGAGGCGCTGGTGGAGCAGGTGGGCGCGAGCCTGGACGGGATCGTCGCCGGTTCCACCGATCCGGTGACGCAACTGCGCGGTTTCCGCTATTTCCGCGGCGGCCATCCGCTGCCCAACCCTGAATCGCTGGCTGCGGGCCGGGCGATCCTGCGCTACGTGGAACATCAGCCGCCGCAAGCCCTGGTGATTTTCCTGATCAGCGGTGGCGGGTCGGCGTGCGTGGAGTATCCGATTGACGATGCCATCTCGCTCGGCGATCTCGTCAAGACCTACGAGGTGTTGGTCCATTCCGGCGCGCCCATCGCGGAGATCAACGCCATCCGCAAGCACCTGTCGGGAATCAAGGGAGGCCGGCTGGCGAGGGCGGCGGCGCCCGCACAGCAGGTGTCCATCATGGTTTCCGACGTGCCCGACAAGGCGCTGGACTCGCTGTCGTCGGGGCTGACCATGCCGGATTCCACCACGGTTGAGGATTGTTACCGCATCGCCGAGCGCCATGGAATGGTGAAAGAATTTCCGCCGGCGGTACATGAGCTGTTCACAAAACACATCCTGGAGGAGACGCCGAAGTCGGATGACCCGGCATTCGTGCGCGCGCGCTGGTGGCCGGTGCTTTCTAATACCTCGGTCCTGCAAGCGGCGGCAGCGAAGGCCGCGGCGTACGGCTTCTCCGTGGAAGTGGACAACTCCTGCGACGATTGGGATTACGCCAAAGCGGCCGATTATCTGTTGAACAAATTGCGCAAGCTGCGGCAAGGCGGGTCGCGGGCGTGCATCGTTTCGGGCGGGGAAGTTACCGTCAAGGTGAAGGCGAAGCACGGCGTCGGCGGGCGGAACTCGCACTTCGCGCTCTATTGCGCGGAAGAAATTGGGGGAGAAAACATCACCGTGCTCAGCGCCGGGACCGATGGCATTGACGGCAATAGCGCCGCTGCCGGAGCGGTCGCCGACGGCACCACGCTGGAACGCGCGAAAACACTGGGGCTGAACGCGGCGAAGTCGCTCGCCGGCTTCGATGCGTTTGGGTTCTTCGACCGGCTTGGCGACGCGATTGTCACCGGGCCGACGGGGAACAATCTGAGAGACCTACGAGTGCTAATGGCGTGGTAGGGGGAGTTAGTAGTTAGAGAGTTAGCGAGCAGCAACCGCTGGTGTGGCCAATGAATGCGAACATCGCCCGCGGCGAATACAGACACTCCGGCTAACTACTATCTACCAGCTACTAACTCCTGTTCTTAGTCCAGCCGCACACCCCGGTGCGAATTCCAGGCGATGCTGGGAAAGGTCTCGGGAAAACTCGCCGGCTGATCCTCAGCCGGCTTGGCCTTTACGGATGGATGGCAGAAGCACGGATGATCGTGGGTGTACTCGGTATTGCAGTACGGGCACCGCATGGTTTTACTCCGCCGCCGCGAATACGTCACCGCCTGCGGACGGCTTGCTAGATGGAATTGTGGGCGCGATGGCCCGGAGAAGGGAAACGCATAATTTTGATGGCGGCAATAAGCAAAGCAGTGTATACTACTTAGTAATTATCAAGCGCAACTCCGAGGTCGATGCGGCGGGAATGGTGATTGTAAGCTGGAAAATCTGATTACTAATTACTAACCACTGTTTTCTCACTCGAACACCTGTGTCACACCCTCTTGTAACACCAGCACCCGGTCTTGGATGCCGTGCTTGCGGGCCTCGGAGGCGAGGTATTTCAGCGGCTCGTCCATGGGCTCGTGGGAGAGCCGGAAACTGCCGTAGTGCATGGGCACCATGTAGCGGGCGCGCAGGTCGAGAAAGGCGCGCACGGCGTCGGCGGGCGAGGTGTGCACGTTGCGGAACGACGGCGGTTCGTAGGCGCCGATGGGCAGCAGGGCGAGCTCGGGGCGGAGGCGCTCGCCGATTTCGCTGAAGCCCGGAAAGTAAGCGGTATCGCCGGCGTGGTAGAGGGATTCCCGCCGGGAGCGGATGACGTAGCCTCCAAATCCGCGATGCATGTCGCGCACCACGCGCGCCCCCCAGTGCCGCGACGGCGTGTGCACGACGCTAATGCCGTCGTGGTGGTACTCGCCCCACCAGTCGAGCTCGATGATTTCGCGGAAGCCGAGGTCGGAGACCAGGTCGGCGACATTGCGCGGCACAACAATCGCGGGAGCGGGTTTCCGCAGCCGCTGGGTGTGGCGGACCAGCGCGCGCAGCGACGGGCGGTGCAGGTGGTCGAAGTGAGCGTGCGTGACCAGCACCAGATCCAGCGGCGGCAGGTCCGTGATCCGCAGGCCGGGCTGGCGGAGACGCTTGAGCACGAACAGCCAGCGCGCGAAGTTCGGGTCAATGATGAGATTAAGCCCGGCAATCTGGAGAAAAAAACTGGAATGGCCGATGAAGGTGAGGCCGAGCTGGTCCTTGTGGGCCAGGGTGGGTTTGCCGGGCTCTCCGGTGCGGCGCGTCAGCACAGAATGCCGCACCAGCTTGCTGAACTGGCGGGCGCGTCGTCGGAGAGGGACATTGATCATTCGCCTATTAGACGCCATGCGGGGCGGGAACGATGCGGAAGAGAGTTGCGAGTTGTGAGTTTTAAGTTCTGAGCGTGCAGTTTTGGGATGTTCGCAAGGCGCGCGCCAAACTCACAACTCGGAACTCACAACTCACAACTCACAACTTTGTATAATCACCTGCGGTTGTTTGCGAGGCAGACATGCGAGTAGCGTTTTTGGGATTGGGAATCATGGGGCGCGCGATGGCGGCGAACCTGGTCAAGGCGGGGCACGAGGTTTCGGTGTGGAACCGTTCAGCCGGGAAGCACGTGGAAGGCGCGCGGATGGCGGTGAGTCCGGCGGAGGCGGCGCGCGGCGCCGAAGTGGTGTGGATGTGCGTCTCCGACACGGCCGCAGTGGAGCGGCTGTTATTCTCGGCCGACGGCGTGGAGAACGAACTCGCGCCCGGAATGATCGTCGCCGATTCCAGCACCATTGCGCCTTCGGCGACGCGCAAATTTGCCGAGCGGGTGCGCGCCCGGGGCGCCGATTACGTGGACGCGCCCATGACGGGATCGAAAGTGGCAGCCGAGAGCGGCCAACTAATCTTCATCACCGGCGGGGAAGAGGCGACCCTAGCGCGCCTGGAGCCGTTGTTCAATGCGATGGGGAAAAAAGTGTTGCACATGGGCCCCACCGGCCACGGGCAATCGGCGAAGCTGGGCGGCAACCTGATGATCTCGATGATGTTCGAAGGCTTCGCGGAGGCCCTCACGCTGACCAGCAAATTGGGCGTGCCGCGCGAGCGCTTCATGGAGCTGGTGAACGCGTCCATGATCCGCTCCGGCGTCTCCGACTACAAGGCGCCGTTCGTGCTGCGGCATGATTTCTCGCCCAATTTTCCGCTCCGCCTCATGCACAAGGATATTCACCTCGCGCTGGATGCGGCGCGCGAGGCACGGGTGAAGCTGCCGGGGTTGGAAACCGTGGAAGAGATTTACGAGGTTGCCACCGAGGAAGGCAGCGCCGACCTGGATTACGCGGCCACGCTGGCGCTGCTGGAAAAATGGGCGGGAATCGAAAGCTAGAGCACGACCGCGTGAGTTGATTGTTCCGGATTTTTGGGCCGAGCCGCTGCCGTTGCCGAACCCGCGGTATCAAACTAAACAGTCCGAGGCGACTTTGCTCGCCAAAAATCTCTATCGCCCCATCTTCCAGCCCGATATGACCGACGCGCAGGTCGCCAGGCTGGCCAAGGTCATGGTGGTGGTGATCACCGTCATCGCGCTCTACTTCGCCATCACCAGCGCGGCCAGCATCGTCTCGCTTCTGCTGCTGGGCTATGCCGGCGTGACGCAATTTTTTCCGGGGGTCGTGCTCGGGCTTTATTCCAGGCGCGTCACCACGGCCGGCGTTTTCGCGGGCTTGGCGGTCGGCGTGCTTACGGCCGCGGTTCTCATCCTCAGCAAGCGCGATCCGTTTCACGGCCTGAATGCCGGGTTCATCGGGCTGTGCGTCAATTTCGCGATCACCGCCGTGGTGAGCCTGGTCACGCCGGTTCGCGCCAGCGGATTTGACCAGCCGGTGCAAAGCGCAGCGGAAGTTTAACTGGCGGTAACAGCGCTTCATTTAAGTTACGCCCGAATCGAGACTGCCAGGCCAGCGTAACTTGCGCTCAGGCGATTTATCACTCGTATGGCAGTTGCCCATGGGTGTACTTCAGCAAGCGGAACCTAGCGCATCACCGTCAGCTGTGACCGGCAGCACAGTGCGGCGACCTCACTGCTCCGATACTACCTATCCTTATCAGGAGATTATGCCCGTGAACACTCGCCGCGCATTTTTGTTCAGCTCTGTTTTGCTCGTTCTACTCGTTTTGGCTGCTGCCGTCCAACCTGCCACTGCCCAGAAGACCCGTGCCACGCAGAAGCACCATCAGACGATTCCAGCCGGAAAAACCTGTTCTGACTGCCACAAGATGACGTATGCCCAATGGAAGGCCAGCCCGCATGGCGCGAATGATGTCCAGTGCACCGTGTGCCATGGCGAAATCACAGCACAGAGCGTCGCGGCCACCCCGGCGTTGAGCACATGCGGCACGTGTCACGCCGAGCAGGCGGCACAACTACATTCCGATGTCTTCATGAAAGGCAAGACGTGTGTCACCTGTCATCCACCACACACGTTCATGCCGCATAAGAAGGCAGTCGCCGCAGGTAAGTAATACCGGTTCGCGAAGCAGCACGGAAGCACAGCCGACGCCCCGGCTCCGGTAGCGACCGCGTATGTCGCCGTGGCATTCGCCCTAACTGGCGTGAACAGCCCTTAGCGTGACTTACGCCCAAAAACGGGAGTCCCGACCCCGTAACTTACGTTATGGCGATTTATCGCCAGTTATGAACCGCAGTAGAGATTCAGGCCGACAACAACCGCCGCTACCATGAGAGCGTAGGATGGAGTGCATGGAAGCAATTTATCGACAGTAATTCAGTCTCATGGATGGGCTTCGCACTTGATGCGCACGCGCCATTTGCCGGCTTCCCGGCTGCGGCCGATGGCCATCACCCGTCCTTTGGTCTTGAGGTGAGGAAAAGAAATCCGCAATGGCGCACCGGGTTCCACCAACTTCTGCAGCAGCGCTGTACCCTCTTCCTGCTCGTCGAACACCATCTCGACTTTTTCGACGAACGGCAAACGAATGGCCGAGAGACCCGCAACCACAGCCGGCATGCGCCCGATCTTGATCAGCGGTGCGGGCTCCGGCTCCTCTTCCGCCTCCTCTTCCGCCACAAGCTGCGGGGCAAGCTGGGGTTCTGGGGTAGCCGAAGGCGGCACCACATCGACGCGGCGCATCTCTTTGCGTTCGGAGCGCCAATTGCCGTCCTTGCTGGGGAAGTTCACGCCCCAGAAATTGCCGGGATCGTCGAGTTCGATGCCATAGAGCATATCGGAGCGTTGGTCGAGCCACACCACCCGCGCCGGTTGCGGTTCCTGGGCGCGGCATACGGTAACCCGCAAGCGTTCGCCGTGAGTCAGTCTTCTTGGCTTGCTGGGGGCCGTGCCTTGTTCGCCTGGTATGACGCGGATGCGCGCTCCGTGCTTGCTGACCGTAATAGTCTCGCCATCGAGAACAGTCACATCACCGGCTTCGATGGACAGGCGGATCTTCAGTTGGACACGAGCGCTACGTCGCTTGACAGAGTGTGAGTTCGGGATGGGGGCGGCGGTGTGCATCTCGTGATAATTGCGTGCACTCCCAATGCCGCACACACGGTGGGCGCCCTGTTGATTAACGTCTCACGCGTAAGTACATGTTTGTCAATAACTAGGGCGCGATTTGTAGTGCGGTTTGTGGATAAAACCGGGAAACTTGAGGCGATTACAAAGTGGCAAAATGTGTCAGCTGAAACACTTCAGAATGTCACAATCGTCACGTTCATGAGGTAGCTAGACGACTGGTCGATGCGAATGCCCTATTAGAACGACACGGCAACCCACATTCACTACGGCGCCTCTGACCCACGCGCCGATGGGACCGCTGAGCCGGAACCCCCACCGAAGCAAGTCTTCGATTACCGCCGTCCTGGCGTTCTCCTCCTCACCTACGAGTTTTTGAACACCCCCGACTGCCGACAATGGCGTTCACCACGAGCCACGTCAGTCCCCATCTGCCGATAGCGCGAATGAGGCCCACAGCTTCCCCCGAAAGGATTTGAGCCCGGACATACTAGCTGAAAAACGCTAGCTGAAAATCCCGAAGGAACCCGGTTTTTTCGCGGGCGCTGCGAATGAAGTATTTTTTAGAAACTGCCAATGTTCGTCTGAAACGAGTTCTACAAGCCTTTGTACGCGCCGCCGTCCACCAGGATGGTCTGGCCGGTGATGTAGGAGGCGCGCTCCGAGGCCAGCCAGACAATGGCATCGGCCACTTCCTCCGGACGCGCGATGCGGTTGAGCGGCGAACCGGCGGCCCAGCGCTGGAAAATTTCCTCTTCGGAAACGCCGAGCGCCTCCGCCTGGCTGCGGGCAAGCTCTTTCAGGCGGGCGGTCCCGGTGTAGCCCGGCGCCACATTGTTGACCAGGATGCCGTCTTTGCCGAACTCGTTGGCGAGACTTTTCACCAGACCCACCACGCCGGTGCGCACCGCATTGGAGAGCACGAGATTGTCCACGGGCTGTTTGACGGTCAGCGACGTGAGCGCGATCAGCCGTCCCCATTTTTTCTTTTGCATGTGCGGGATCACTTCGCGGGCAAAGTGGACGACGCTGAGCAGGTTGAGCGCGACAGCGCTTTGCCAGTCTTCGTCGGTGGTGGCCAGAAACCCTTTCGCCGGCGGGCCTCCGGCGTTGGTGACGCACACGTCCACGCCTCCATACCGTTCGGCGACGTTGGCGACGAATTGCCGGACGGCGGCGGCGTCGCGGACGTCCAGGCCCTCGCAGTGCACCGGGACCTTATGCTTGGCGGCGATGGTACCGGCGGCCAGGCGCAGGCTTTGTGTGCTGCGCGCGCAAATGGCGAGCTTGCAGCCTTCGGCGGCAAACGCTTCCGCCGTCGCCCGGCCAATCCCCTGGCCGGAGGCGGCGACGATGACAACCCGATCTTTCAGACCGAGATCCATTGGTAATTTGTAATTGGTAATTTGTAATTGTTGTGGTCGGGCCAGGAGCGCCTTTCCCTAGCCAGAACCTGCAAAATTACAAATTACAAATTGCAAATTACAAATTATGCCGTCGGCTTTTCCGGGCCGGCCTGCACCACGAACATGCCGCCGGGCCAGCCGGGCTGGATGTTGTTCTTCTCGAAGCTCTCCTTGATGCGGCGGCGAAGTTCACGGGTGACGGCGTACTGGGTGCCGGGGCGCGTCTTCACCAATAGCAAGTAATCCACCTCGGCGCCGCTGACGCGCTCAATGCCCGGTACCTGCGGGTCGGAGATGAGCATCCCGGAGAAGTCGGGATCGCTGCGCACCTCTTCGCCCACCTCCTTGAGCACGCTGATGACTTTGTCGCTGTTCTCGTTGTAGGCGGCGGAGACGTGCAAGGCCACCTGCGCCCAGTCGCGGGTGAGGTTGGAAACGACGTCAATCTTGCCGTTGGGCACGGTGGAGAGCGCGCCCTGGTCATCGCGCAGCAGCGTGGCGCGCAGCGTCATGCGTTCCACCGTGCCGGTGATGCCGGCGACGCGCACCGTGTCGCCGACTTCGTACTGGTTCTCCATCAGGATAAAGAAGCCGTTGATGACGTCGTGCACCAGGGTTTGAGCCCCGAAGCCAATGGCAAGCCCGGCAATGCCGGCGCTGGCCAGCAGCGGTCCCATGTTGATCCCGAGGACGGGAAGAATCTGGAGCAAGGCCAGGAATAGCAGCACGAAAACGCCCGCGCTGTAGACGATTCCGCTCAAGGTGCGCAATTGCTGGGCGCGCAGGCCGGTGGGCAGGCCCTTGATTTCGCCGAGGGAGCGCAGGCGTCGTGTCAGCGCCTTCAGCAGGCGGATGAGCACAAACGTGACTACGACAATGACCAGGAGCTTGGGGGCGTCCACGCGAAGGAAGTTCAAGGCGTCGGCGCGCCAGTGCTCGATCAGTTGCCCGACAGTCTGGATGGAGGGCTCAGCCATGCGTGTAAGTGCGCGATTATAGCAGCGCGGCACGCCGCGTTTCTTGCTGGCCGCGGTTCATCCTATAATCGTGGCATCCCCGCTTTTATGAGGTTACTGTGAGGCAAGTATTTCTGCTCGGCTTCGTTCTCCTGGTTGCTGTCGGCTCGGGAAGCTCGCAAGAGCGCGCCGGCACCGTCGGACGCGGCGGCGACGGCGATAGCGGCAGCGCCGATCCGCAGTTCCGGCAGCGGCGCAACGAAGTCGACCCTGCCGAAAAACAAGTCGACCCTGCCGAAAAACAGATGGAGCGCGACCGCGCCAAGCGACTGAACAAGGACCGCCAGGCAGCGATCAAGCGCGACACCGATAAATTGCTGGCCCTGGCAACCGAATTGAAAGAGTACGTGGACAAATCCAACGAGCACGTGCTCTCGCTCGATGTCGTGCGCAAGGCGGAGGAGATCGAAAAGCTCGCCCACCATGTCAAGGAGAAGATGAAGGATTAGCGGCGGCGCCGTCCCGACCCGAATGTTCGCCGGCAGAAAGAAGCGCAGCGGGAAAGCTGCGCTTTCTCGGTAGGCGTCGCCGACGCTTCAGTTCGGATTGGGGGAGGGCTGGATGTCGTACTGGCGAATCTTGTAAAGCAGCGCCTTGTAACTGATCTTGAGCAAAGCCGCGGCTTTCTTGCGGTTCCAATTGGTCTCCGTCAGGGCGTGGCTGATGGCTTCCATCTCGGCTTCGTCTTTCACGCTGCGGACCAAGGACTTGAGACCGTTGCTGCCGGCCGCGCCGGCTCCACCGCCGCCGGATGCGCCGGCCAACGCCTTCTCCCCGGGCGGCGCCAGTTCTGCGATCGCCATCTGTTCGTCGCCTAAGACAAGGTAGCGCTTGACGAAGTTGCCCAGCTCACGCAGGTTGCCCGGCCAGCCGTAGCGCTCGCACGCCTGCATGAGCGACGGCGTCAGAGGAAGCGGCGGGCGGGCGTAGCGTTCCGCCACCTGGCTCATGAAGTGCTTCAGCAGCAGGGAGATCTCTTCCTTGCGATCGCGCAGCGGAGGCACCGTGATGGTGAACCCGTTCAGGCGGTAATAGAGGTCCTCACGCAACTTGCGGGTGGCGATGGCTTCCTGGATGTTGATGTTGGTGGCGGCCAGCACCCGCACATCCACTTTCTGCACGGTGCGGCTGCCGAGGCGGGAGAATTGCTGGTCCTGCAGCACGTGGAGAAGCTTGGCCTGGAGCGAGGTCGGCATTTCCCCGATTTCGTCCAGCATGATCGTGCCCTTGTTGCACAGCTCGAACTTGCCGGGCTTGGCGTGGGTCGCTCCCGTGAAGGCGCCCGGCTCGTAGCCGAACAACTCGCTCTCCAACAGGTCCGCGGGCACCGCCGCGCAATTCACTTTCAAAAATGTGCGGTGCGCGCGCGGCGAATACTTATGGATCATCTTGGCGATGACTTCTTTGCCGACGCCGCTGTCCCCCAGGATCAGCACGGGGATATCGACGTTGGCCACCAGCTTCGCCTGGGAGCGAATCTTGCGCATGGACGCGCTGCCGCAGACGAAGAATACGTCGTCGCCGAGGTCTTCGATTTCGCCCTGCGGCAGGATTGCGTTGGCGTCGCCGCCGATGCACTGCTGAATGACGGCTTCCAGGTCGTTCTTCTGAAACGGCTTGGTGAGATAATCCTGCGCCCCGAGGCGGATCGCCTGCACCACCTTGCGGGTGTCGCTGACGCAGGAGAGCATGATGACTTTCAGTTGCGGGTAGCGCTCGCGCATCTGCTCCAGCGTCTGCAGTCCGTCCATGCCGCCGGGCATGAGCACGTCCAGCAGCACCACGTCGGGCGCGCCCTTCTGCAACTTCTCCAGGGCCGCCTCCCCGCTGGGGGCGGTATCGACGTTGTAGGATTCGACTTCGAGCAGCGTCTGCAGGTAGCGCAGCATGCTCGGTTCATCGTCGACCACAAGGATTCGAGGCGAGTTCGCCATCACGTCTGCAATTTGCCTTTCCGGCCAGAACGCTTGATTCTACCCGCGATTATCCGTACTTGAGAGGAAGAACGAAAGAAAACTTGCTGCCGCAACTGGGTTCGCTTTCCACCCAGATCTTGCCGCCGTGGGCCTGGACCAGGCGCCGCGCAATGCCCAGGCCCAGTCCCATGCCGCCGCCGTTCATCTCCCCATTCGGAATCTGAAAAAAGTCGCCGAAAATCTCCTGGTGAAACTCGGGCGGGATGCCGGGCCCGGTATCGGCCACGCTGACGCGCACCGAATTGGGCACCGCAGCGGCTTGCCGGCGTCGTTCGCGAGCCTGCGGCCGCGCCTCCAGCGAGCGCCGCTCCCACAACTGCGGTTCCGCATTCAACCACACCGTGCCACCCGGAGGGGTAAACTTCAAGGCGTTTTCCAGCAGGTTGGAAATGACGCGCTGGATGCGATCGTAATCGAAGGGAAACGGGCGCAAATGTTCGCTCGGCAGATAGTAAAAGGCAACCCCCTTGGACTGAAAGCGCGGCATCCAGAAGCTGCAAATCTCGGTGAGACAGCCGTGTAAATCGCGCGGCTCGTCCAGTTGCAGGTTGAGATTGCCGGTTTGAATCGCGCTGAAGGTCAGGAAGTCGGTGATCAGCCGGTGCAGCCGCTGGCTGCTGGAATTCATGTCATCGAGGCAGCGGGATTGGCGATCGGTCAGCGGGCCAAGCTTGCCGCTCATGAGCAGTTCAATGTATCCGGAAACCACCGCCAGAGGCGTGCGCAGATCATGCGCCGCGGTGGCCAGGGCCTGCGCGCATCGCCGATAGTCAATCTCCAATTGCTGGTACGCGCGCTCCAAGTCGCTGCCCACGGGGCGAACCTTCGGTTCACCGTTATCACCGCGGGCAAGGTGCGCGTCAGCCCGTTTTGCGGGCGCGGCGGCTGCGTTGTCGGCGCGTTCAGGCATGACACACGTTGGTCGGCAGCCTTGGGGGGAGAAAGGAAGATGCAGGCAGCTTCTTTCTTCAATGATCTTAGGAGAATAGCAGGATGAAGTCAATCAATCGGTGCAAGTAATTTCCTTGAAAGTCGCAAAAGGTTGCCGTATTTACAGATGAGGTGCGCCGAGATTTTATTGTAAGCAAGCCATCTGTTTATGCGTAAATAGCTGAATTCAAGGTTGTTATCCTCAATTTCCACGTTATTTGCAGGCTTTTACGTGTTTGGCACATGGTGTGCGCCTAGACGCACAGGAAAGCGTGCGATGACTAAGTCTGGTCCTGAGCGACGGAAGCACCAGCGTCTCCCCTTATCGATACCGGTGTTTGTCCGTGGAGTCGATCAGGACGGGAAGGAATTCCTGGAATTTGCTACCGCGCTAAACATCAGCGCCGGAGGCATCCTGCTGGCGACCAGGCGCAGCTTGCCGCGTTCCACCAGCCTCTCGCTGGAGATTCCGGTGGCGCCCCTGCCTCCCAACACGATTTCCCCGCAGTCGGTGCGCAGCCTGAAGGCAAAACTGGTTCGGATCACTCATGGCGAACGATGTCATTTGCTGGGCCTCAAGTTTAACCGTCCGCTGCACGATACTGCAAAAGGGAAAACTGCTTCCGCATAGGAAAACACTTTCTCACATTTTGCGTCTTCTCCTCGAGCGCCCGGAATCCAACAGACAATTCGAAATAGGCTAAGTTGCTGGAAACAAATATTGAGTAGCCTGGTGGCGTAGATTCCATCCTGACCTGTACACCACCAAGGTGGTTGAAGGGTTTGGCGGCTTGAGTGCAGGAGAGAGTAGCAGGTCAGAGGAGTCTGGACTAGGGGAATGAGCCGAATTATGTCTGCTGCTGGAGCCCCGTTTTCCATCGATCGCTCGTTGCCGGTACCTCCGGATGCGGTGATGTTTGGCAACACGCGCGCCATGCAGGCCGTGCGCGAGCGGGTGCAGAAGGTCGCCAGCTCCAACCTTCCGGTGCTCATCCAAGGCGAAAGCGGCACCGGAAAGGACATTATCGCGCGCATGATCCATCATCTGTCGGCTTGGTCCAACGGGCCGTGGGTGAAGGTGAACTGTCCGGCCATTCCCGGCACCTTGCTGGAAAGCGAATTATTCGGATATGAGAAAGGCGCGTTTACCGGGGCGTATGCCAACAAGCCCGGCCGCGTGGAACTGGCCAACCGCGGGACGTTGTTCCTCGACGAAATTTCGGAACTGGATTTCAGCCTGCAATCGAAGCTGCTGCAGGTTCTGCAGGACGGGCAGTTCTGCCGCATCGGCGCGCAGGAAGACAAGAAGGTCGAAGTGCGCATGGTGTGCGCCACCAACCGCCACCTGGAGCACGAGGTCGAAGTCGGACGATTCCGCCAGGACCTGTTTTACCGCATCAACGTCGTGAACATCCAAATGCCGGCGCTGCGCGAACGCGCTGCCGACATCCCGGCGCTGGTGCAGTACTTCCTCGACCTCTACAACGAAAAGTACAACTCGCGCGCGCGTCCTCTCTCGGCGCAACTGCTGACGCAATTGCAGCGTTATCACTGGCCGGGCAACATTCGCGAGTTGGAGAACCTGATGCGCCGCTACGCCATCCTGGGTAGCGAGGAGGCGATCACCTCCGAGCTGATGCCGCGCAAGCAGCAGATCTACGACGACGATATCTCGGTGGATGGTCCGATTTCCCTGAAGAAGGTGACCCGCCAGGCGGTGCTGGAGCTGGAACGCAAGATCATCCTCAAGGTATTGCAGGCGAATCACTGGAACCGCAAACGCGCCGCCCGCGCGTTGAGCATCAGCTATCGCGCGCTGCTGTACAAGATTCGCGACGTGGGACTACCGGCCGTGCGCGGGCGCAATCGCCCCGACGCCCCTTCCGACGCCCCGATCAGTTAAGAGTTCTGTTTGCGCATGCTGCTTCGCCCACCGGGGTGAAGCAGCTTTTTTTTGCGCACATGGGAATGTGATGGCCGGCGGTTGCCGCGCTTCCGTTTCGGCGATAGCATTCGCCTGCAACCGGCCGGCTGCCGGGAGGTCCTATGACACATCAGCGATTGAGGGCGATCGTGCTCCTGGTGGCACTGCTGGCGCCGCCTTTGTGGGCGCAATCCAGGATCACGATTAAGGCGGGCACCCCCGAAGACCAGGAGTTACAGGCCATCTCGAACCAGGGCGACGCGCAGAAGCGGACCGCGATGCTGGAGGAGTTCGTGCGCAAGTTCGCGGCGAATCCGGCCGCCGTTGCCTACGGCAATTGGCAACTGGCGCAACAGTACGTGACCGCCGGCGATCCGCAAAAAGCGCTGGCCTACGGCGACCAGGCGCTGGCCGCCATGCCCGATGTGGTGGAAATCCTGGTCTCGCAGGTGGACGTCGCGCAGCAGCTCAAGGATTCCTCCAAGGCAGTGGATTACGCGGTGCGCGGCGCTGCCGTAATCCATGGCATCGACAAGACGCCGAAACCAGCCGAGATGACGCCGGAAGATTTTGCCAACCAGATTGCGACCCAGAAAGAGGCGTTGCAACCGAGCTTTCACTACCTGGAAGTTGCCGCGTACAACGCCATCACCTCCGAGCAGGACGCACGCAAGCGCATGCCGGAAATTGAAAAGTATTTGGGCGCTTTTCCGGGATCGCAGTTTGCCGAACCGCTGGCAACGCTCGGTGTCGTGACCCTCCAGGAGATGAAGGATTCCGCCGGCCTGGCCGCCTTCGGCGACAAAATGCTGGCGCAAAATCCCAACGACATCCGCTTATTGACGGTGCTGGCGAGTGCCTATTCAAACAATCCCGATCTTATTGCCAAAGCCGGCGCGTACGCCCGGCGCGCGGTGGAGTTGCAGAAAACGCAGCCCGCAGCCAGCCCCACCGAACGCAAGCTGGCGGGCGTAGCGCACTCGGTGCTGGGGCGCGTCCTGTTGCAGGAGAATAAGATTCCGGCCGGTGCCGCCGAACTCAAGACTGCGACTGGTCTGTTGCAGGATTCTCCCGAGGACCTCGCGGGCACGTTGTATTTCCTGGGGTTCGCCTACGCCAAGATGGAGCGGGCGGCGGACGCGATCAGCGTATTGACGCAGGCCGGCAACATCCAGGGTCCCTATCAGCAACCGGCGCGCGACTTGCTGGCCAAGATCAAGGCGGCACGGACGAGGAAATAAGCGCTGGCCTGCCACGTCAGTTTACGCATGTGACGTTTGCAGCATCGTAGCCGACGGCCGCCTGTCGCGTGAGCCGTTGTGCGAGGCCGCGAATCGCATGGTACGCTCGTGCCGATGAGCACATCTGATCGCATACTCCCGCCGCTGAAGATGACCGTCGCTGATGCGAAGGCGAAGATCGAAGCGCAGATCGCGGAGGGCGAGCAATTGCGTACGAGCGTTGTAGAGCACACATGGGACGCTCGGAATGCATTCGAGGCGGACAAGAAGGTTTGGACGGACTACACAGCCGGATTGCTATCTACGATCTTCGACTCCGATGAGCCGACAATGCAATTCCGCAGCGAAGCGGGTGCGGGCATCAACTCCGGTAACATCTATGACTTTATCCGCAGCGACCGCGATGCCATCCGCCGCGGCATCACGCTTCTCCGCTCCCTTGCGAAACGCCTGAACCTGATCCCGCAGTCATCCATAAGACAAAC
Source organism: Terriglobia bacterium (assembly GCA_020072845.1). Taxonomy (NCBI): domain Bacteria; kingdom Pseudomonadati; phylum Acidobacteriota; class Terriglobia; species Terriglobia bacterium. Next base: position 27,558 of record JAIQGF010000017.1, on the reverse strand, counting down.
GATCCCCGTTCCAGTGATCGCGGTCGTTGCCGGCGTGATCAGTGGGTTCTACACCCATGCGCAGATCGACCGGCTCATGCGACAGGCGGGCATTCCAGGCGAAGTACCAGTTGGCAACAAGGTCGATAAGACGCGCGAGTGGCTGCAACGCGCCAATACGTCAATGCCCGATCCGCGGGCCGCGCTTGGCACCGTGCTGACGGAATTCATGGAAGTAGACGCACCGGGCGCATCGACGGACGATCAAACAATGGTGCGCCTCCGCGTTCATAACGTGCTGAAGAAGTGCGGATTGACGTATAGGACGGGCGGTCAGGTGGTGCGCACGGAGACCGGCCCTGCGAGCCGCGCCTTGCAGGACATCATCCGTTCCCACGATCTTCCGAACATCGAGGCCGAATTCGAGAGAATTCTCAGCAACGTCGAGAAGGACCCTCCAGCGGCAGTTACGGCGGCGTCGGCTCTACTGGAGGCGCTGTTTCAGCAGTACATCACCGACAAAGAGCTTGAGATGCCGTGCGACAAATCAATCAAGCCGCTCTGGAACGTCGTCCGCAAAGACTTGCATCTCGATCCTGCGGGTGTCGGCGACGAAGACTTACGTAAGATTCTCAGCGGGATGGCGTCGATTGTGGATGGCGTCGGCTCACTGCGGACGCACAAGGGATCGGCGCACGGTCAGAGCGCCAGGGGATACAAGCTGAAGCCGCGACATGCACGACTTGCGGTACACGCGGCATCGACGCTGGCCACGTTCATCATTGAGACATGGGACGAACGGAGAACCTAACAGGCGTGTTCTAAGCCTTCATCTCCACTCCCCAACTCCTCGACTCCAGCGCCTGATCCCGGAATATGCCAAGGCCGAACGCAGCGCCGAACAGCGCTTCGAGGATCGGATCAATTGTGTTGGCGAATTCTACTGGCGAAAACGTGAAGTGCCAGTCAGTGACCGATGATGATCCGTCCCGCTTGACAGGGTAGCGGAAGGCTTCTGAATGCGGGTCGAAGCGCTCAAGCTCGCGGATGATGCCATTGACCTGCGCCCCTGTCATGCCGACATGCGAGAAGTCGTACCGCCAGCCAACAGCCTTGAAGATCTCCCGCAGCTTGGGTATGTGACTGACGACGGAGTGCTTCTTGAATACGTCGCATGATTTGAGCTTTGGCGAGTCGAGCAGCACAGCGAGATCATTTCCAATGACGAGAATTCCTTTGACGATCAGTTCAAGCGCATGGCGGTAGTTAAAGACGATGGGGTACGCCTCCAAGTCGCTCCAGCCGCGTTTGCCGGCGAACTCGCGCACCAGGACGCGCGCTGCCCGGTGATACTGCTCTCCGATCAGCGCAAGCTCCGATGCTGGCTGGCCGGCCCAGTTCAGCACGACGTTGGGCCAGCCCAGCTTGAACAGCCGTCGAGTGGGTTTTCGTCGCATGTGTCGAGTGTACAGCGTTCTGCTTCGCAGGCCATCTCCTGACGTTATTTCACCGCCAGATAAACTAGATTAAGCCCCGCGACGGTTAACTCCAGCAGCTCACGATCATACCGCCGGGCGACATCGTGCTTGCCCGCAGCCTCGGCGGCGCGGGCTGCGCCTCGCACCGCATGGAATCGGTGCGGCGCGTTCTTCAGCGCAGCTTCATATTCCTGGAAAGCCTGCTGCGGGTGGCCGACTTCCATCAGCAAGTCGCCCAGGAGTTCGCGCGCGGGCAGCACCGGACCCGGGGTCACCGGATGTTTTTCGGTGGAGTCTTCCAGTTCGGCCGCCGACCGCAGCAGCGACACCGCACCGTCGTTGTTCTTTTCGGCATGCGCCAGCCACGCGGTTGCCTCGCGACGCTGGATTTCCACCTGCGTGGCCCAGTCGTAGCCCTGCTTGTTCAGCGCCAGCTTGTCGCGGATCGCCTCCAGTTCCTTGAGCTCCGCGCGCGCCAGATCGAAGCGTCCGGTGTGGGCGGCGCCCATGGCGCGTGCCCAATGGGTGATCGCCTGCGTTTCCGGAGTCGCCGAAGCGTAAGGCTGCAAGGCCGCGGCAGCGTCCCAATCGCCGCGCTCGACAGCGAACCGTGCCGGGATTGCGGCTGCGGCGTAGAACGAAGTTCCCGTCGGCTGCACCGATGGCAGGCTTGTCAATTCGTTCAGCACGCCCTCCGCTTCCCGGTCCCGGCCTTGTTGCAGGTAGGCATACATCAGGTAATCCATGGCATGCAGTTGCTGATCCCAGGCCGATGTCATGTGCGTAGATTGTTCGAATTGCTTGGCCGCTCTTTCCGCCGCCACATTGGAGGTGATGGAATCCTGCCACAGTCCCAGCCGGGTAAAGATGTGCGACGGCATGTGCAGGGCGTGCGGCACCGACGGAGCGATGCGCGCGTAACTGCGCGCCGCCAGCAGCGCGTCCTTGGCGAGTCCCGGGCTGTCGAAGCTGTGGATGATGTAGTGCGCCGCCCCGGGATGGTCGGGCTGCTCGGCGAAGATCTTTTCCAGGATGGCGCCGGCCTGGTGCTGGTCCCGGTATGTCTTGTCCGCCGGCGAGGCGGTGGCCAGCAGCGACAGCGCGTAGAATGCCGCCACCTCGTTGTCCTTGGGAAAGTTCCGGTGCAGGCGTTCCATCACCATGCGATAGTTCATGGCGCGGGTGCGATGGTCGATTTTGTCGTAATCGGTGTAGAAGGCGCGCAACGCGACGATATAGCCAGTTTCACGGCCGGTCTGAGTATCCAACGAGGCGGCCTTCGCGATGGCGGCGGACCCGTTGCGTAAGGCGTTGGCGTCCGGCAAGTACCACAGCGGACGCCACCAGGTCATGGCCTCGCCCCAGTACGCCATGGCGCACTTGGGGTCCTGCCTGGCGATGGCGGTGAACTCCGCCAGTGCCTCCTCATACGCAAAGGAGTGGAGCAATGCGACGGCGTGCGGGAACGCCCGCTGTGCCGGCGCGGAACAGGTGACATCGAAGTGCACCTTCCCCACCTTGTCCAAGGTCATGGCATGGCCGGCATGCGAATCGTCGGCCGCAAGCGCTGAAGCCAGGAGAAAAACAGAAATCAGAAGGAAGAGCCCCCGTGTCTTGCCCATACCTCCACCCCCACCCGGTGCGCGAACTTTAGCCGTTAGATGTGGATGGGTCAAGCGCGGACTAGTGTTTTATGAGTTCGTCGGAGAGGAGGTGGGCCTTGAGCGCGAGGTTGTACGCGCGCTCCGTATCCCCATCCTTGATCGCATCGCGCGATTGCTGCATGTAGCTGCGGATGTGCTGCACCATCGCTTGTTCCTCGGCATTGAGGGCGCGCGAAATGCTTTTCACGTTGTAATCGGCGGCTTCCAGCAGTTGATTGGTGTTCATCTTCTGGTGGATCGCCTGGTCGTGCGGCATGCTGGCGGAGAGCTGCGGCGTGGCCGGCTGCGTGCCGCCCTCGGTGACCACGGTTTTCGAGGGCTGCTTCTCGGCAGGCTTTTCCACGGGTTTATCCACCGGCGGCGGAGGGACGGCCTTTCTCGCCGTATGACGGGGTTTGGTTTTGGGCTTCGGGGCCGGGGCTGTGGTGGCAGCGGGCGCGGGTTCCGGCTGCGTTACCTCGGGTTGCGGACGATTGGGCTCGGACGTGGCCGGGACTGGAGGCTGAACTTCGGGCTCAGGCTGCGAGATCGCCGGCGCCTGTGCCTGGGGCGGTGGGACGGCGGGCTTCTTCTTCTTGCATCCGCCCAGTGCCAGCATGGATGCAAGCAGTATGCCCGCGACGGTGGCGCGCGCGATTCGCATAGTGCTGTTCTAAATCCCTTTCCACATCTCGCGCAAGGAAATCACGATGCCTTGACTTCCTGCGTGTCGGCGCCCTGCTGCGAAGAGGCCGCGTGAAGCTGCCCGGTGGCCGGAAACCGCAGATGAAACACCGTCCCTTGACCCGGCTCGGATTCGAATTCCACCGATCCGTTGTGCAATTGCATGACGCGATAGCTCATGGCCAGGCCGATTCCGCTACCCGACTTCTTGGTGGTGAAATACAGGTTGAAAATCTTGTCGCGGACCTCCGGCGGGATGCCCGGCCCCTGGTCGCGGACCTCGATTTCGATGGCGTCGTCCTCACGCCGCGCCGCCAGGTTCAGCGCGCCGCCGCCCGGCATCGCCTGGATTCCGTTCAGGGCGATATTCAAGACCGCCTGTTTTACCAGATCGGTATCGGCCTTCACCACCAGCGGTTCCGCCGGCAGTTCGCATCCGACGGTGACCCCGTGGCGCGCGGCTTCCGGTGCGGCCAGCAGCGATACATCCTCCACCACACGGCGCAGGTCGGTGTCGCCGAGCCGGAGTTCCACCGGTTTGGTGAAGTCCACCAGCGTCTGCACCACGCGATCCAGGCGCTGGATTTCGCTGCCGATCACGTCCATGTGGCGCTTCGATTCGGGATCGATCTGCTTGATTTTTTCCCGCAGCACCTCGAGGTGGACCATGATGGCGTTGATCGGATTCCGCACCTCGTGGGCGACGCCCGAGGTCAGGCGTCCGATGGCGGCCAGGCGGCGTGAAAGCTCGATCTCGTCGCTAATTTGCCGCACCGACTCGGCATCGCGCATGGTCAGCAGCGCCCCGATCTTTTGCCCGCCTTCCTCGATAAAATCGATGGACACCTGCACCCGCCGGCCATTCTCGGCGGCGACCTCGCGTTGCTCGACCGGGCGGTGCTGTTCGAACGCCTCCAGGACGGTGCGGCCCAGGCGCGTGTTGCGGGTGAAGATGTCGGTAACGCCGCAGCCCAGGATTCGGCTTCGTTCTCGGCCGACGAAGGGTTCCGCCGAAGCGCTGACCAGCACCACGCGCGCGTCCTGGGTGAACAGCATCAGGCCGTCCTGCAGGTTGCCCATGATCTGGTCGAGGTTCTCCTTCAACGCGGAGAACACTTCTTTGACGTCGCGCATCTGCTGGCCCAGCCGGTCAATCTTGGTGGTGACCAGGCCGTACTCGTCATAGCGGGCGGGGCTCTTGGCGGAAACGGGCTCAATTTCTCCCGCCGTTATGCGGTCCAGGCGCTGCCCGATCGCTTCCAGCGGCCGCAGCGCGAAATGAGAAAGCACGGCCGCCAGCAACAGCGAAACCAGGATGGACAACGCGGCAAACTCCAGCGCGTGCGTGATCTGCGGCTGCAGTTCGCTTTTCAGAAACACAGTGGAAAGCCCGACGCGGATCTGGCCAAAGGGCTTGCCGGCGCGGCTGAGCGGGAGTCGGACTTCGTACACTTGGGGCTTGCCGAACACGATCCGCATCTGCTGCCGGAAGCCGCCCTTCACCACCGTAGCAAAGTCCGGCCGCGATGGCGCCAGCTTGCCCTGCGCATCGGAATCGGTGTGCAGCAGCGCCCGCCCGCTGATGTCGGTGAGGGCGGCATCGTAGATTGTCGGCGAGTAACCGACGATGGATTGCAGCAGGGAATTGAGACCGGGATCGGTCTGCAGGCTGTCCTCGATGGCGGCTTCGACCGCCTGGGGATCGTCCGGGTCCACGCGCGCGTTGCTGAGATCGAGTTCCAGCGCCTCGCGCGCCCCGTGGTAAATCTGGTGCGCGGTGAAGTCGCCGCTCTGGTACGCCTCGCTCACCCGCTGCCGCAGCATCTGCGACACGTAGATATAGGACAGCGTTGCCACCAGCGCCACCACCATGGCGCTGATGCCGATCACCAGCTTGGTTTTGAGCTTTAAGCGCATGAGTCTTCAGTCGTCAGTCTCCAGTCGTCAGGAAAGGCCGGCGCCAGACGCCTGAAGACTGGCGACTGAAGACTGACGACTTTACTGCCCCACATCGGCCGTGGCCACCTGATGGCTTCCGTATTCCTTCAGCTTATTGTGCAGCGTCTTCAGGCTGATCCCCAAAATTTCCGCCGCGCGCGTTTTGTTGTTATTGGTCGCTTCCAGGGTTTTCAGGATAAGCAGTTTTTCCGCTTCCCCGACGGTGGTGCCCACGCCGAGCCGGACCGCATTGGCCTCCTGCACCGGCGGACGCGGCGTGACCTGGCCGAAACCCGGCGGCAGGTGCTTGGTTTCCACCACGCCGGTCTCGCACACGATGATCGCGCGCTCCAGCGTGTTTCTCAGCTCGCGCACGTTCCCCGGCCACGCAAACGAAGAAAACAGCGACATCACCGAGTCGCTGACCATCTGTACCTTGCGCCCGTGTTTCTCGTTCATGTCCGCCAACAGCGCGGTCACCAGCTCCGGCAGGTCCTGCTTGTGATCGCGCAGCGGTGGCATGGCGATATTGAAAACGTTGAGACGATAATACAGGTCGTTGCGCAGATATCCCTGCGCCACCGCCTCTTCCGGGATCTTATTGGTTGCCGCCAGGACGCGGACGTCGACCGAGGTTTCCACCTTGCTGCCCAACCGCCGCAGCTTGCGGTCTTCGAGTACGCGCAGCAGCTTGGCCTGGGTGGCGATGGGCATTTCGCCGATTTCATCCAGCAACAGCGTGCCGCCCTCGGCCAGCTCGAAGCAGCCGACGCGGCGCTCCACGGCGCCGGTGAAGGAGCCCTTTTCATGGCCGAAGATCTCGCTTTCGATCAGCGTTTCCGGAATGGCCGCGCAATTGATGGCGATGAAGGGCTTGCCTTTGCGCGGGCTGAGGTCGTGAATGGTGCGCGCCACCAGCTCTTTCCCGGTCCCGCTTTCGCCGGTGATCAGCACCGAGGCCGTGCTCGGCGCCACCATTTCCACCAGGTGAAAGATCTCCTGCATTTTGGGCGAGGTGCCCACCATCGGGCCCATTACGCCCTTGTCGCGCAGCGTGCGCCGCGTCACTTCCAGTTCGCGCTCGGTATCACGCTGGCTCACGGCGTGTTTCAGGATGGTGCGCAGACGCGTTGGATCGCCGCCCTTCTGGATGTAGTCGTAGGCGCCGATCTTCATCGCCTCCACCGCGCTATCCACGCTGCCGTGCGCGGTCATGACAATGACCTTGCATTCTTGCGGCAGGCCGGCGACGCGCCGCAGCAGCTCCATCCCGTCCATGCGCGGCATCATCAGGTCGGTGACCACGATCGCCGGCGACCAGGACTCGATCTTCTCCAGCGCCTCAACTCCGTCGCACGCGGTTTCGCATTTAAAGCCCCACAGCGAAGCCAGCTCGGCCAGACCGGTGCGTTCGTTCTCCTCATCCTCGACGATGAGTACCTTTTCCTGGTTCATAAATAGCGTCTTGCTCCATTATTCAGCCTCGGAACTCGTTCGGCAACCTGCGCGCGCTGAGCATCCCGCGTCCGCCGCGGAGTTTATCCGAAGCAAGGATGGGAGTGTGGGCAATTCCCGGCGCGGCCCGGTTCCGAGTGCCTCATGCATAGATGCACGTTTCCGGAAGAGCGTGACTTGCGCCGGTTTTTTCGCCAATAACCGCTGTCGGTTCAGGGTCTTACCGGGAAAGAGCGCCGGGCAAAAATTGCCCGTGGCAGGAGTAACACAGCGGCTGCGGACTGCATTCCAGCCATTGCAATCCCGAATGCGGAACGCAGATAAGTGCTTCGCATGGCAAAACAGTGCGCCGACGCGGCCGGCAACTTTCACCTGTGACCCCAATGCGATACAATTCTCGGTCGCATTTCGAGCCATGTTGCCTGTGGCCCAGGCCCCCTTTTACTAAATCCATCGTCTTTAACAAATCGTAGTTGGCTCCTTGAATCTACCGGAGGATCTATCATGTCACTTCGTGAAAGATTTCTTGGCCGCACCTGCCTGTGCGCCGCAGCCATCTCCCTCCTCCTGTCATCCTCATTTTTCTTCGCTCAGGAGGCGCCCACCCCGAAGTTCGACATCTTCGCCGGTTACTCCTGGATGGATCCGGGTGGCAAGGTCGGCAACGTGTCCCTGCCGTCCCTCAAGAAGGGATTCGGGATTACCTCCACCTACAACTTCAACAAGTGGGTGGGCCTCAGCCTTGACGCGGAGGGCCACTATGGCGATTTGGAAAATATCTCCACGGTAATGCTCGGTCCCCGGTTCAAGCTCCGCCAGGAACACTTTGAGCCATTCGCGCAGGCCCTGTTCGGGCTGCATCGGCTATCGGTTGCCGGTTTAGACTCCGACAACCGTTTCGGCGCCGTCTTTGGCGGCGGATTCGACATCCCGCTGACGCGAATTTTTTCTCTCCGCCTGATCGAGGCCGACTATGTCTGGGCGCACCATAATTTTCGTCCGACCATAGTTGATACGTCGAACTTGCAGGGGGCGCGCGTCCGCAGCGGAATCGTGCTCAGTTTCGGTGGCGGTGCGCCGCCGCCGCCGCTGGGCGCGAGCTGCTCGCTTAACCCGAGGTCGGTGATGGCGGGTGAGCCGGTCACCATGACCACCTCCACCAGCAACGTCATCAAGGGCCACACTGTAACTTACGATTTCAGCACCAGCGGCGGAAAGGCAACGCCGAGGGACAACACCGTTGCCATTGACACCACCGGACTGGCGCCGGGCCAGTACACGGTCAACGCGACCGTTACCGATTCCAAGGCGAAGAAGATGGCGCCGGCCACCTGCAGCGCTAGTTTCACCGTGCAAGAGCCGCCCAAGCATCCGCCAACCGTTTCCTGCAGCGCGAATCCGGCGACGGTCCAGGCGGGCACGCCTTCCACCATTTCCGCTACTGGGAAGAGTCCTGACAATCGTCCGCTGACCTATGGCTTCACCGCCAGCGGCGGCCGCATTGCCCCGAGCGGCCAGCAGGCCACGCTGGACACCGCGGGCGCTTACGCCGGGCTGATCACCGTGAACTGCAAGGCGACCGACGATCGCGGGCTCAGCGGCAGCAATTCGACCTCGGTGAACGTGGAAGTACCGCCGCCTCCGCCGAGCGTCAGCAAGCTCAACGAAATTCAGTTTAAGAACCCGAAACTGCCGGCGCGCGTCGACAACGAAGCCAAGGCCATCCTGGACGATGTTGCCCTGCGCCTGCAGCGTGAACCCGATGCCAAGGCGGTGGTGGTCGGCAATTTCGAGCCCAGCGAAAAGAACGGGCAGACACTTGCCGAGCAGCGCGCTGTCAATACCAAGGCGTACCTGACGCAGGAAAAGGGAATCGACCCGAGTCGCATTGATCTGCGCACCGGCAGCGGCGGCAATCGCACCGCTGAGATTTACCTTGTCCCGCCGGGCACGAGCTTTGATGTCCAGGGCACGCACACGTTTGACGCCAGCAAGATGAAGGCGGGCAAGAACGCGTATCCGCAGGCTCCGGCGCCCAAGCCCATGAAGAAGAAAGCGGCCAAGCCGGCGGCTCCAAAGCCGTAGTCGGAACAGCACATGCGGCAAACTAGCAGGCCGGTCGGCAATCCCGACCGGCCTTTTTCATTCCCCGGCAAACCTCGGCGCACACCCGGGAATCGAATTGAGAACTGCGCCTCGGTCCGTCCCGCCACCGCGCCACTTTCGTCTTGCTACCTTCGTCACCGGACTTGGTACTATTGCGCGGTAGCGTCCGGGCTGAAATCGCGGCAAGATTCGCGTATGGACAACGTGACCACATCCGCTGCCTCGTACCAAACTGTGTCGATGGATTTCCGTCGCTGGCGCTGGGTTGTGCTACTGCTGCTGGCCGCTGGATTCGCCGCGGCGCAATCCTCATCGCCGAACGCTCCCTGGATTGCGCTCGGTCCCGAAGGCGGCGACGTGCGCAGTCTGGCGCACGATCCGCATGATCCCAGCCGCATTTTCCTGGGCACCAGCGCGGGCGAGCTGTATCTCTCCACCGATGGCGGCGCCCGTTGGGCGCACTACGCCCACTTGGGCGGCAGCAACGATTATGTCCTCGACCACATCGTGGTCGATCCCGCCGACGCCAACACCATTTACATCGCCGCCTGGAGCATCGAGAACAACGGCGGCGACATTTTCCGTTCCCGCGACGGCGGCCGCTCCTGGCAGCCACTGCCGGCGATGCACGGCAAATCCGTGCGTAGTTTCGCCGTGTATGCGCGCGACTCGCGCACCATGGTCGCCGGCGCGCTCGACGGCGTCTTCCGCAGCAGGGACGCGGGAGACACCTGGGAGCGAATTTCGCCCGCCAATCATGCCGAGATCAAGAACATCGAATCCATCGCCCTCGACCCGCGCTCGCCGGATGTGATTTATGCCGGCACCTGGCATCTGCCGTGGAAGAGCAGCGATGGCGGACGCACCTGGGCCTCGATGAAGCAAGGCATCGTGGACGATTCCGACGTCTTCTCCATCATCATTGATCAGCAGAATCCGTCCAACGTCTACCTGAGCGCCTGCTCCGGAATCTACAAAAGCGAGAATGCAGGCGAACTGTTCCACAAGATCCAGGGAATCCCGTTCTCCGCCCGGCGCACGCGCGTCCTGCACCAGGATCCCGCGAACCCGGCGATCGTCTACGCCGGCACCACGGAAGGACTGTGGAAGTCGCTGGACGCGGGCAAGACCTGGCGGCGCACCACCGCGCCCAACCTGATCGTGAACGACGTGATGGTGGATCCGCAGCGGCCCGCGCACGTCCTGCTGGCCACCGATCGCAGCGGCGTGCTCGCCAGTGACGACGGCGGCCAGAGTGTCCGCGCCTCCAACCATGGCTTCTCGCACCGCCAGGTCTCGGCCGTGCTCGCCGACCTCAACGATCCGAGCACGCTGTACGCCGGCGTGATCAACGACAAGGAATTTGGCGGCGTATTCGTCACCCACGACGGCGGCGTCCACTGGCAGCAGATGAACACCGGCCTCGCCGGACACGACATCTTCAGCCTGGCGCAGTCCGCCGAGGGCGATTTGCTGGCCGGCACCCATCGCGGCGTCTATCTCTACGAGCAGAAACTGGCTCGCTGGCGCCCGATCAACACCGTGCTGACGGAGAAAGTCACTACGGTCAGCCGCCGCTCGCCGAAGACCCGGAAGATGGTAACCACCACCCGGCGCGAATACCTGAAATCGGAGATCAACGCGCGCGTCGCCGCAGTGGTGGTTTCCGGCGAGCGCTGGTACGCCGCCACCTCCGACGGTGTGTACGCCAGTCTCGACCATGGCCGCAGTTGGCGCGGCCGTCCGGCGGACGCGCAGCGCAACTTCTTCTCCCTGGACGCCGATGGCGAGCGGGTGATCGCTGCCACGCCCAACTCGCTGGCCTTTTCGCGCGACGGCGGAATGGCCTGGACCTCGGTGGAATTGCCCCCGTATGTCAGCACCGTGCAAGGCGTGGCGCTCTCGCCCTCCGCCATCTGGATTTCCTCGCGTGCCGGCGTGTTTTACAGCAAGGACAATGGCGCCACCTGGGAGCACATCCTGGTCGGAGTTCCGCCCCAGAACCTCATGTCGGTTCGCTATGACGGGGCGGCGCGGCGACTCCTCGGCCTGACGCGCTCCGGGGATGTCTACTCCACCAACGACGGCCAAACCTGGAACCGGACCGCGGTTGCCGGGGTCCACATCCGCTCGCTCAGCGTCGCCGGCGGGCGCTTGCTCGGGATCACTCCCTTCCGCGGCATCGTTGCCCAACCGGAGTCGCAGGCGCAAGCTCTGCGCGCCGCTTCCGCCGGCAGTTCGAAGTAAGCGGTCTTAGGTTTTGGGCGTTGGGTTTTAGGCAAGACGAAGCCCGGTAAACTTTGCCGGGCTTTCTTGTGTCTAATTCTCTAACCCTAAAACCGAAAGCCTAAGACCTAAAACCTAAAACCTTCTTGCCTCCCCGACATCGGAAAAAAGTACACGACGGCGGCGCCACAACCCCACGCAAGCTATTGATTCTACATGCTCAGCATTGGCATGCGGGGTGCCCCATTCCGCTGTAGTCCTGACTACAGGAGGGCCCCTTCATGAAACTGAAGCTGATCGTTTCGCTGCTCATATTCGTAATCGCGATCTTCGCCACCGGCTGCGGCTCGGTTCCGGACAATGTCACCGCGGCGGCTAGCGCCGGTTCGGGTGAAAGTTCAAGTCCGCCATTCTCCAAGGCCAAGCAGGCGGATTCTTCCGCGCACACGCTCGCACCCGAGGAGGTCACCGTCCCTGCCGGAACAGCGGTCTCCATCCGCTTGCAGAGCGCGGTTTCCAGCGCCTCAAATCGCTCCGGCGACGAATTCGCTGCCGTGCTGGACGAGCCCATCATCGTGGATGGCAAAACCGTCGTGGCCCGCGGCGCCGCCGTCCGGGGCCGCGTGGTGGCGGCGCGCTCATCCGGGCGCTTGCATAACTCCGGTTACCTGCGCCTCTCGCTGGTTTCCGTGGAGATGAACGGCAAGTCCGTGCCGGTGCACAGTTCCAGCGTTTTCGCCATGGGCGGAACGCACAAGAAGCGTAATCTGGCATTCATCGGCGGAGGCGCGGGCGCCGGCGCCCTCATTGGAGCCATCGCCGCGGGTGGCAAGGGCGCCCTGATCGGCAGCGCCGTCGGCGCCGGCAGCGGCACTGCAGGCGCGTATGCGACCGGCAAGAAGGAGGTCTCCTTCGCGCCCGAACGCCGCCTGACGTTCCGCCTCACCCAGCCTCTGATTGCCCAACCCTAGCCCCCTGCTCCCGGGATGGCGCGCGGCGGCGCGCCATTTTTGCTGCGCCGGGTTTTCTCTGGCGCGAGATCCTTATGTGGGAATTTCCCGATTCGGAATCCCGTTCCCGGAAGAATCTGCCCGACGTGCACTCTTTTTCCGGAAGCAGGGGTACGCTACCGCATGGGAGCGAAGTCTCTAATGTCCGCCGCACCTGTGATTTAGGTCACTTATTTCCAAATTGGAAAAATCTATGCTTGACCCTGATCTGTTCCAACTTGGGCCCAACCTGATTGGGCACACCATGTCCCGTTCCGTTTCGAGATCGGCGGCCTCGGTTCCCCACTCGACGGGCACCCAGTTCCTGGAAGCCGCTGCCAACGAATGCCCCCATGGCCTGATGATCGAGCAAGCTGGACGCGTGGTCTACGCCAACCCCGCCTATGCCCAACTGGCCGGCTTCCACGGCGCCGCGTCGGTGCTGGGCAAATGCATGACCGAGCTTTCGGTTTCCGCGCGCGGAAGCAACGCCAACGGCGCCGGCAACGGCGGCCCGCCGGAATTTGCCCGTACCCGCATGGAATTTCGCCGTGGCCGCCACACGCTCGCCTGGCACGTGGTGCGCGACGTGACCGAGCTCAAGCGCCTGGAGCAGCGCCTGCGCGAATCGGAAAAGATGGAAGCCCTCGGCCGGCTGGTGGGCGGCGTGGCCCATGACTTCAACAACATCTTGACCGCCATCACCCTGTACGCCGACCTGTTGCTGGAACGCACCCAGCGCCGCCGCGAAGCCGAGGAGATCCACCTGGCGGCGCAGCGCGGCACGGCGATCGTGCGCCAGTTGCTGGCCTTCGCGCGCCAGCAGCCCCTGGCGCCGCGGCTGATTTCACTGCGGGCCATCATCACTTCCATGCGCGGCATGCTGGAGCCGCTGTTGGGCGAAAACATCGAGCTGATTACCCGCTTTGATTGCGACCACGACACGGTGCGGGTCGATCCTGCGCAGATGCAGCAAGTGATTCTCAACCTGGTGATGAACGCTCGCGACGCCATGGCCCATGGCGGCCAGATACGCATCGCAACCGGCGCCGGCACTTTGAACGCGCGCTCGGTGCAGCGCCATCCCGGACTGCACGCCGGCAACTACGTCATTCTTACCGTCAGCGACAACGGTCGCGGCATGGATGAGGAGGTTCGCGCGCATCTCTTCGAGCCGTTTTTCACCACCAAGCGGACCGGCCAGGGCGTCGGGCTGGGCATGGCGATGATCTACGGCATCGTGACCCAAAGCGGCGGCGCGGTGTCGGTGGCCAGCAAACCCGGCATGGGCACCCGCGTCACCATCCACTTGCCTCGCCGTGCCTCGCCCGCCGGTTCCACCAAAGGCCGCTCGCAATCCGCCGGCACTCCGAGCGGAACCGAAACCATCCTGCTGGTGGAAGACGACCACGCCGTGCGCTCCTCCATGGCCCATCTGCTCGCCGAATCCGGTTATCACGTGCTGCAGGCACGCGGCGGCGAGCAGGCGATCCGCCTCGCTCGCGCCCACCGCGGCGAGATTGACCTGCTGATCAGCGACATCGTGATGCCGGGCATGAGCGGCAATGACGTCGCGGTCCACCTGCAAAAGTTGCACACCGAAACCAAGGTCCTGTTCATCTCCGGGTATCCGGTCCAGGCCCGCGTGGCCGCGGCCGGCGCCAAGCTGTTATACAAGCCCTTCTCGCGCGCTCAGCTCGCGGAGAAGGTCCGCGAAGTCCTCGATCATCGCCCGGCGGCTGCGGCCGCTGCGTCTGCGCGCTCAGCGCGCGGGAGGGAACTGTCATGATTGCTAGCATGGATGTACTGGCCGGGCCGCGTGAGATTCCCGGCGCCAACCTGCTCAACCTGCTGGTGGTGGACGACGAACGCGCCGTTCGCGAAGGCTGCCGCGACGCGGCGCAAACCGCCGGTTTCAACACCTTCGTCGCCGATAGCGCGGAGCACGCCTACAAGGTGCTCGACACCCAGAACATTGACATCGTTCTCCTCGATCTCAAGCTGCCCGGCGCCAGCGGCCTGGAAGCGTTGCGCACCGTGAAAAGCCGGCGTCCGAATGCGGTGGTGGTCATCATCACCGGCTATGCCACCGTCTCCTCCGCCGTCCAGGCAATGAAAATGGGCGCCTTCGACTACATCAGCAAGCCGTTCACCCTCGACGAATTGCGCATCATGCTGGAGCGCTCGATGGACGAGCTCAAGCTGACTACCGAAAAGCGTGTCCTGCGCGAGCGCCTGCGCTCCAAGCATGGCTTTGGCTCCATCATCGGCCGTTCCCCCGAGATGGAGAAGCTGTACCGCATCATCGCCAAGGCGGCGCAGAGCACTCATCCGGTGCTGATCATGGGGGAGAGCGGGACCGGGAAGGAGCTGGTGGCGCGCTGCATTCACTACTCCGGGCCCTATCACGACAAGCCCTTCATCCCGGTGGACTGCGGCTCGCTGGTCCCGACGCTGATCGAAAGCGAGCTCTTCGGCTACGTGCGCGGGGCCTTCACCGGCGCGATTCGCGCCAAGGAAGGACTACTGGCCATCGCCAGCGGCGGCACCGTCTTTCTCGACGAGATCGGTGAATTGACGGTGGACTTGCAGGCCAAGTTGCTGCGCGCCATCCAGGAGAAGGAAATCCGTCCGGTGGGCAGCACCAAGCGCGTGAACATCAACGTCCGCATCCTGGCCGCCACCAATCGCAATCTCGAGGCGGCCGTCGCCGACGGCACCTTCCGCCGCGATCTTTACTTCCGCCTCAACGTGCTCAGCCTGAAAATTCCTCCCCTGCGCGACCGCAAGCAGGACATCCCCCTGCTGGCCGAGCACTTCCTGGAACGGATGTCGCGCAACACCGGTTCGCAGCGCGCCCTCAGCGAGGAGTCGCTGCAGGTGATGATGGGTTACGATTGGCCCGGCAACGTGCGCGAGTTGGAGAACTGCCTGGAGCGCGCCTGTGCCCTGAGTTCCGGCCCCACCATCCAGACCGCCGACTTGCCTTCGCCCATCCAGAACGCCAACCATCCCATGCTGACGGAGTCCACCGATGGAGGCAAGATCGTCCCCATCGCCGACCTGGAAAGGGAAGCGATCCTGCGCACCATCGACCAGCTCAAGGGTGACAAGCTGCTGGCGGCGCGTCTGCTGGGGATCGGCAAGACCACTCTGTATCGCAAGCTGAAGGAGTACGCCACGGAAGACTGAGAGGCTGATCGACTTGCGTCACGCCGCGTGCCCGGCCGCCTCCGGCCGGGCTCTTGCTTGCGCCTCAGTTCCCATTCCCGCTTCAGGCTCCCGTTACGGGAACCGAAACGCGCGCAATCCTGTCTTTTCAGTTGCGCTATCCATGGCATCGGACGTGCAATGCCACTTGCATGATTCTGCTCATCACAAAATCGTCGAACGGCCAGGAGTACGCAGCCTCGCTGCTGGCCGCCACTCGCATCAAGACCGAACTCGTGCCCGACATCCGGACCGCGCTGGCTCGTTTGCGCGACCAGGAATTCAGCGCCGTGGTTATCGACGAGAGCATGCTCGAGCCCAGCGCCAAGTCGATTGACCTGCTGGTCAAGCACCTGGGCAGGGCGGTGCCGGTGTTCGTAAACCTCGCCGTGAGCCGTATGGAACGCGTGGTTCGCGACATCCAGGCGGCGCTTCACCGCGCCGAACAGGAGCGCTCCATGGCCCGGGTCGCAGTCGAGTTCGACCTGCGAGGCCAATTGCGTGGCGAACTGACCGGCATCCTGCTGTGGACGCAGCAGGCGCTGGAACTTCCGGCCCTGCCGGCGGCTGCCGAGTCCAAGCTCAGGTCGGTCTATGAAACGGCCGACAAGATGCGCGAGCGCCTCGGGCTTGCAAGCTAGGGCTGCGCGGTGGCTTCTGGTCGGTGCGGGGACCATTGTTTCTCCCGGCCGACAACCTGGGCCTTGCCCACTCGCTGGGACTCCTACCTGACGCCTGGGGCCTGCTGCCTGCCGCCTTGCTGCACCGTCCGGCGGCATGGCTCCAATGATCCCGTGCACTGCAGCCCGCCAGGACGCTGCCTTCCTGTTACAAGAATCCTCGTAGGTCCCGGCGCCTCGCCGGGACCGCCCTGTGCTCACCCGAAACTCATGGGGCGGCAGCCGCCCAAGCTTGCCCTGAGAGAAGCCGAAGGGGCTGTTGCAAAGAAGCCGTATCCGCACCGCACTCCATCACATCTATTGGGGGATGAAAGAGGAGAAGATGAATGGCTGATGTGAAGATTACGATCCGCAAGAACGGCCCGTACCGAGTTGAAGCCCCTCCAGGTTCTGTCGAAATGGTTGATGCCGACGGCAACCCGTATGATCTCAGCACCAGGATGAAGGAAGGCAAGCTGGCTTTCTCGCTGTGTCGCTGTGGCGCCAGCACGCAAAAGCCTTTCTGCGACGGCACCCACGCCAAGATCGGGTTCCAGGCCGCCGAGGTTGCAGTGAAACCGGCCGAGGGCGGTGCGAATCCTCCGGCCCTCAGCGGGCCAAAAGGCTGAGCGTGTGGCACACAGCCTGCCCTGAGCGAAGTCGAAGGGCGCCCTCGCGTGTGCAGGCCCGCAGGGGCGACAGAGCCTAGCCCGGCAGGTGAGTGCCGGGAAAGTTAAACATAAATTGCCAAAGTCCCGCAGGTGTCTGTGTCATAGCTCGATTTCGCGCGTTGCAGTGGTCCAAAAGCGACCCGAAACCAGCCGCGGAGCGGCGAAATTCGTTAGCCCAGCGCGGCAGCGCTGGGTAGAGTGGACCAAAAAGCGTGAGCGCCAGCGGCGCGGCACAGCTACGACACAGACTCCGCAGGGACGGCAGAACTAAAACTGGATTGTGAGAGGTTGGAAGATGGCTACGCTCGACCGTTTCGCTGCTGTCCTTACCGCCGCAAACGAACGGTTGCGTATGCTTTCGCCCGCCGAGGCCGCTTCCCGTCTCCAGCCCGGCGCGTGGTCGAAAAAGGAAGAGCTTGGCCACCTGGTCGATTCCGCCATCAACAATTACGCCCGCATCATTCGCGTGCAAATGGAAAACGCACCCGCGCTGCCGAGTTATCAGCAGGACGCCTGGGTCGAGCGCCAGAACTATGACGATCGCGATTGGCGGGAATTGATTGCGCTTTGGTCAGCGTTGAATGAGCACATGCTGGCAGCCGCGGCGAGAATTCCATCCGCCGCGCTGGCGCGCACCTGCACCATCGCCGGCAGCCAACCCATGACACTGGAATTCGTGATCGAGGATTATGTGGACCACATGATCCATCACCTGGAGCACATCGGCCTGGCGCTCAGCCAATTCCGCCGCCCCGAATCCGCCTACGCGTGAGCGACTAGCTCCGGAAACTAGAAACCAGAAACTAGAAACTGCCTCACTCCGCCACGCTCTTCATCTTCAACCGGCTCTTGTTCTCTTCCAGAAATTCTTTCAGCCGGTCCGCCACCTCCAGCAGCCGCGTCCACTGCTCGTAATAGAGCGTCACCGGAAAGCGTCCCATTCCGTACACGCTCACCGCGCCCTTCTCGCTGACGCGGAATTCCAGCGTGCCGCTCCGCTTACGCCCCTGCTGTTTTTCCAGTTCAGCGACCTTCGCTTTCAGCTCTTCATAACTCGGTTCTGCCATGATTGCCTCTCTTCCAACAGATTGAGTGCGCACATGAGATTAGTTCGCTGACGTAGCTTCGGCAAGACCCGCAGAATAGGATTTGTTGTGGGTGTGGTGGACTCGCGCCCGTTACGGCTCTCGTCCCGCGAGGGACGCTATGAAAGTAGCCCGGCACTTCAGTGCCGGGAAAACTGTTGCGGAAACTCAAGTCCCGTAGGGACGGCTGAAATCGCCTTAATGAATGGTCTTGGTCTTTCGCGACATGTAATCCATCAGCAGGTACTGCCCCAGCGTGTACGGCGTGGTGAAATACGCCTTGCCGCGGCACATCTCCGTCACCTTCTGCACAAACTGCACCAGGCCGTAATCGCTGGCGAGCATGAAGGTGTTGATCAGGATCCCGGCGCGCTTGCACTTGGAAACTTCCTCCAGCGTCTGGCTCACCACCAGCGGATCCAGTCCAAACGCGTTCTTGTAGATGCGTCCATCTTCCATAGTTAGCGCCGAAGGCTTGCCGTCGGTGATCATCACGATCTGCTTCATGTCCTTGCGCTGCCGCGCCAGCAGCCGCTGCGCCAGCCGCAGCCCCTCGCGCGTGTTGGTGTAGTACGGCCCCACCTTCACCCGCGCCAGTTGCGACAGCGGCACTTCCTCCGCCGAATCGTGGAACAGGATCAGCGACAGCGAATCGCCCGGATACTGCGTCCGGATCAGGTGCGACAGCGCCATCGCCACCTTCTTCGCCGGCGTGAATCGGTCCTCGCCGTACAGGATCATGGAGTGCGAGCAGTCCAGCATCAGCACCGTCGCGCACGACGACTGGTACTCGCACTGGTGCACCTGCAGGTCGCTGTATTCCAGGTTCAGCGGCACCTGCGCGCCCTCGCGCTGGATGGCCGACGACAGCGTCGCCGTGATGTCCAGGTTCAGCGTGTCGCCGAATTCGTAGGTCTTGGCCGCGCCGCTGGCTTCCACGCCGGTGGCCAGGTCGCGCGTATCGTGCCGCCCGAAGCTCGATTTCCCCAGCGACCCCAGCAGGTCGCGCAAGGTGCGGTAGCCGAGAAAGTCCAGGCTCTTGTCGGTGATCTCGAATTTCGTCTGCGACTGGTTCTGCCCCACCTGTCCGCCCACCGACGACTGCTTCGACGGGTCCTGTGGCTGCTCGATGGAGATGAAATCCTCCTGCTGCATGCGCTCGATCAGCTTCTCGATCAGCTCATCCAGCTTGCCTTCCATCTGCATCAGCTGGAGCTGTTCCTGGAGTTCATCCATCATCCCGCTGTTCATCAGCGCGTCCTCGATGGCGCGGCGCAGCTCGTCCAGCGTCTTCTCCGGGTCGCGCATTTCCATGAACCCGTAGGAATCCTGAAACCCGCTTTGCAGCAGGTAATCGGAGAGCGCGCTGAGCAAGTCCTCCATGCTCATCTCGCCCGCCGGATCGGGCACGTATTTGGTGTAGGTGACGCGCTTCATAGAACAAGTGGTCAGTGGCCAGTGGGCAGTGGCCAGTTGGGTCGCGTCTTTGCTGACCACTGGCCACTGACCACTGACCACTAATTAAACGGCCTTCTGCTCCGGAACGGCGGCTCTTCTCCCCGCATGCCGCTCGCCTCCGCCCGACGCGGCTGCTT
The DNA here is from genome assembly GCA_020072845.1 of Terriglobia bacterium. NCBI lineage: Bacteria > Pseudomonadati > Acidobacteriota > Terriglobia > Terriglobia bacterium. The sequence continues at coordinate 7,840 of JAIQGF010000017.1, read as the reverse complement.
TTCGCCGGCGGTAAACAACCGCTCCTCGCTGCGCCCAATGCGCTTGTGCGCGTACAGGCCTTCCAGCAGGAATTCCGCCGCCGAAACCTGCACTTCCGCCGGATCGCGCGGCTTGACGCCCACCGCGCCCAGTTGTTCCAGCAGTCCCTGGATGCCTTTGACCTCTTCCAGCACCTTGACCGCCGGCGTTCCGTCCTGGATCTTGATGTTCCCGCCGAGATCGAACCACTGCACGATCTGCTGCACGTTGGCGCCGTGGAAATACTGGTCGTAGGTGTTGGCGATGGCGGTGCGGATCAGCTCCCGTCCCACGTTGTCCGCTCCCTTGACCTCGCCCTCGTACTCCAGCTCCAGTTTGCCGGTGATGGCCGGCATGGCGGCGTAAATGTCGCCGATGCGCGGCACCACGGTTTCCTCGCCGTGCAGAATCGCGCGCCGCTCGGCGTTGGAGATCACGTTTTCCATGCACGTAATCGGCAGCCGCTGGCTGACTCCGCTGCGCTTGTCGATCTTCTTGTCCTCGCGCGCCACGAACGCAATCCGCTCGATCACCTCGCGCACGTATTTCGGCAGGTGCAGCTTGTAACCGTCGCGCTGCGCCCATGCCTCCTGCGTTGTGATCGTGATTCCTTCCTCCACCGTCGCCGGGTAGTGGGTGCGAATCTCCGACCCAATGCGGTCTTTCAGCGGGGTAATGATTTTCCCGCGCGCCGTGTAATCCTCCGGATTGGCGCTGAAAACCAGCGCGACATCCAGCGGCAGGCGGATGGGGTAGCCCTTAATCTGCACGTCGCCTTCCTGCATGATGTTGAACAACCCGACCTGAATTTTTCCCGCCAGATCGGGCAATTCGTTGATCGCAAAGATGCCGCGGTTCGCCCTCGGCAGCAGCCCGTAGTGCACCGTCAGCTCGCTCGAGAGTTCGTGCCCGCTCTTGGCCGCCTTGATGGGATCAATGTCGCCGATCAGGTCCGCGATGGTCACATCCGGCGTTGCCAGCTTCTCCACGTACCGTTGCTCGGGCGCCAGCCAAGCCACCGGTGTTTCTTCGCCCTGGGCGGCGATCAACTCGCGGCAGCGCCGGCAGATCGGCTCGTAAGGGTTGTCGTGGATCTCGCACCCGGCCACATACGGCATGTGCGGGTCGAGCAGGGAAGTGAGCGCCCGCAAGATCCGGCTCTTCGCTTGCCCGCGCAGCCCGAGCAGGATGAAGTTGTGACGCGAAAGAATCGCGTTCACGATCTGCGGCACCACCGTGTCGTCGTAGCCCACGATGCCGGGAAACATCGCCTCGCCCTGCCGCAGGCGCGCAATCAGGTTCTCGCGCAGTTCGTCTTTCACGCGGCGGCGGTTCAGGCGGGGTTGGGTAAACTGCGAGTTGCGGAGCTGTCCGAGCGTCCGGGGAAGATTCATTGGGGTAGGAACCTCTCTGGGGGAACATCCTCACCTGCGGCGATTATACGCCCGCTACATCACACCCCAATGTGATGCCGAAACCGCGCTCTGGATGCGGGATTCCGCGTTGCCGCAACAAATCGCCAATCATCAATCGACAATCGAAAATGCCTTTCCCCTCTGTGCCCTCCGTGGCTAATCCCGGATCACTTTCCCACCACCACCAGCTCAAAGCTGCCCGGCTCCATCGTCGGACGCTGGCCCGGCGCCGCCGGCGGCTGCAGCTTCGCCGCGGGAATAAAGAGCTGGTGCGTTTTCTCGTCGAGCGCAATCGTCCGCCCGCTCACCTTGGTCGCCACGGTCTGGACCGCCTCGAACTTTCCCGGCGCGGTTTCCCCGACCACCGTCACCGTTCCGTCGCGGCCATTGGCGGCAAACGCAAGCCCGGCCGACGCGTCAAATTCCGTCCCATCGCAGCCGGCGCCGATCGGCACCGACGCCAGCAGCTTCCCATGCTTTGCGTCCATCACGGCCATCACTTTGTTGCCCGAGCATCCGGCAAACAGCCGTCCCTTCTTGCGATCCATCGCCAGGCCCGTCGGCGCCTCGCACGGCGCCATCGGCCATTCGCTGGTGACCTTCATCGCCTTGGCATCCATCACCGCCACGGTTCCCTTGTCCTCGATGTTGACGAAAACGTGCTTGTGGCCGTCGTACGCCGCGAATTCCGGTTTGCCCGAAACCGGGATGGTCGCCAGCACCTGCAGCGAAGCGGCGTCAATCACGGTCACGTTCTTGCTGCGCCCGTTGAAGGCGAAGACGCGCTTGGTTCCGGGCTCGTACAGAATGGCATCCGGATTTTCGCCCGCCGCCACCGTGCCCGTCGCCTTCAGCGTCTTCAAGTCAACGACGACGACATTGTTGGCGCGTCCCGCGCTGATGAATCCCTTGTTCAACTCCGGCGCCAGCGCGATTCCGTGCACGCCCGGCGTGTCGGGAATTTCGGCCAGCAGTTTGCCGGAGTCCGCGTCCACCACCATCATGCGCGTCGAGCGCGACACGTACACGCGGCGCGCCGCGCTGTCCACCGCGAGGTAGTCCCAACCTCCATCACCGCCGAGCGCGATGTGCTTCATCACTTTGTACTGCGGCGCCGGAGGCGCGGCCAGCGCCAGCAGCGCAACTCCGCACAACGCCAGCAACCCAATCCGGCCAATCAGGCGAGTGAACATGACTACCTCCGGTCGAACAGGATACCGGAAATTGCCTGGGCTTGGCGCGACATGGTGGTGATGATTTGTGATTCCGAGCGCAGCGAGGCATCTGCTTTTGCCGTCGACCGTAGACCATCGACTGCTTGCGCAGCGAGTCGAAGGGGAGGAAGCTGCTTTTGCCGAGAACCGACAACCGAGAACCGATCACCGACAACCAACAACCGCAACTTTTCCGGCGCACCAGCGTCTAATTAACTAAGCGGTTAGTTAGATGTGGAGTGAGGTGAAACCTATGTACCGCACAACGAAATTTGCAGCGCTGCTGCTGGCTGCCTCGATGGCCCTGGGCGGGCTCGCCCTGGCCGACACCGGCCGCGACGCCGAAATCCAGGCCCGCCTGGCCGCGCAGTTGGAGAAGAAGGCTGAGTTCAAGGACGTCCAACCCTCGGTTGCAGACGGCATCGTCACCCTCCAGGGCACGGTGGACTCCTACCAGCACAAGCTCGACGCCGAAAAGAAGGCGCGCAAGCAGGACCACGTTGCCGGCGTGCGCGACCTGGTCACGGTCGCGGGGCCGGAAGTCTCCGACGCCGCGCTGCGCGACAAGCTGGCGAAGAAGCTGGCCTATGACCGCGTCGGCTTCGGCAACGTCTTCAATCTGCTGACCGTGGACGTCAGCAACGGCGTGGCCACCGTCGGCGGCGAAGTGCACGAGCCGGTGGACCGCGACTCGGCGATCAGCGAGGTCGTCAATACCGCGGGCGTGAAGGGCGTGGTGGAGAACATCAAGGTTGCTCCCGCGTCGTTCTTCGACGACGAGCTGCGCATCCGCGTGGCGCGCGCCATTTACCGCGATCCGTCGCTGAGCCGCTACGGCTGGGATCCGCAGGCGCCCATCCGCATCGTGGTGGACCACGGCCATGTCGGCTTGTACGGCGTGGTCAGCTCGGAGTTCGACCGCATCGTGGCCGGAATCCGCGCCAACGAGGTGGCTGGATCGTTCTCGGTGGAGAATCATCTGCTGACAGCGAAAAGCGTAGATCGCTGAAGGCTAAACGGCTGTCGGCGATCGGCTGTCGGCAAAAGCAACAAGGCACGGCGAAACTGCGTGCCTTTTGCTTTGGCTATCAGCTCTCAGCTATCAGCTGTCAGCAACAGCAAAGACACGAGTTTCTGGTTTCCAGTTTCTAGTTTCTAGAACAGGAGCGCGGAAAGATTAATCAAGTGGTTATTAACTGCGGCTCGCAGGTGTTTACCCACCCCCCTCCCCCCTTGGTTGTGGCTGGGAAGCGGGGAAGCGCGGCGGAATGAGTCGGTTGCGCGCGAAACGGTATGCTGGGGTACGCACGGTATGCCGCTCGGTAACCGGAGGATACCTGGGAACGGTAGTGTGTACCGTTGAGGTAACTTTTCGGGCTGCCGGTGCGCGGTCATTGTTATCAAAGAACTAACGAGCGGTTGTCGGAGACACAAACACCCGCACACATTGTGCGCAGAATGAGGATAGCGGGTTGGGCGTGAGCTGTCTGTGACAAACAAGAGAAAAAAGCACGATCTGTTGATTCCTATTTGCCAATTTAGGAATGCCAACACTCAGGACAGTGGCGCCTCAAGAGCCATGTGCATCGTTGGAGATTCAAGTGTTTGTCAGCGAAGTATCGATTTCCGTCGCCTCATCGACCTAACGATCTTTGCAACGCAGCATTCCGGGCGGCGAAGCAAGTCGCCCGTCCAGATTCGGAGGACGCTCCATCCCATTCGGCGTAGGTGGCGGCGCTGTCGCTGGTCCCTCTGTACATTGCGCAGTATCTTGTCGCGCCAATAACTGTTGAGGCGGTCTTTCCAAAGCTCGAAGTTGCGACCATGCCAAAAATCGCCATCTAAGAAAATCGCAATTCTCAAACGTGGCAGTGCAGCGTCAGGACGACCAGGGACCAAAGAATAGTGCTTCTTGAATCGCAACTTCTTCTTGTGCAGCAATTCAAAAAAGAGAAACTCCGTGTTGTTGCCGGAACGAATTTTTCCCATTACTGCGCTGCGTTCCGCCTTTGACAAGAAATCGCGCCGCATGCGTTTAACCGTATTGACCAAAATAGAAACTGCTTGCAGAATGTCTTAACAGAACAATGAACTGGATTCGGTCAGAGCGCAAGCGCAGAAACCTCAGTCAAGCGAAACTCGCGAAACTGCTTAACCTCCAACAGTACGTCCTTTCGCAATGGGAACTCGGCAAGGACAGCCCATCTGACGACCAGCGCGAGGAAATTCATCGCGTACTGTCAGCTTTGGATGTGCGGGTGACAAATGGTGACACGTCGCTTTTTCGGAAAAAACGATTCACGAGAGCTGCGGGAAGCAAGCCGCTGCGCAAGCAGCCGAGCGCCGTGCTTGTTTGGAAGAAAGCAGAAACAGGTCGCGGGCGTATGGATGCTCGCCCCAAGGCGATTGCGCTTTTTGCAGGTTGTGGCGGGATGTCGCTTGGATTGGAATCAGGAGGTCTCGATGTCGTGGGGTATGTTGAAGTGGACGCCGCCGCTCGAAGGATTTATGAGCTAAATTTCCCGGCTACGGAATGTTTGGGAAAGAACGTCCGGGACATCACGGACGCAGAGGTCCTGGGGTGGAAGGCCAAGTTCGGAGAAATTACCATCTTGGCGGGAGGGCCGCCTTGTCAAGGGTTTAGTCTGGCAGGAAAGCGTGACACCCACGATCCACGCAATGAATTATTCAAGTACTTCGCGAAAATCGCTCGGGTCCTGAACCCCGCAGCTGTAATTCTGGAAAATGTGCGGCTAATGACGTCCATGCGAGATAAATCGGGTAACCCAATGCCGGATCCGATGTCGGTTGCATTTGAAGAAGCTGGGTACAGTGTTCGATTCAAGCCTCTGAATGCTCAGGATTTTGGAGTGCCGCAGTTTCGGGAGCGTGTTTTCTTTGTTGGAATACGCAAGGACTTAAGCATTGAGCCGTCATTTCCGCGGCCTACTCACGGTATTGCCCGGGGTGGGTCTTTGTTCATGGACGACTTGAAACCCCATGTCACGTTTCGCGACGCGACGCACGACCTTGAAAAGCTGGAGTCAGGAGAGGTCTCTTCGGAAGATCCGCTTCACTTCGCAGTTAGGCACCCAGAACATGTAATCCGAATGCTCCGGGAGGTGCCCGAAGGCAAAAGCGCTCACGAGAATCAAGACCCGCAACTCAGACCGACTTCTGGCTACAACACTACTTACAAGAGATTGAAGTGGGATGAGCCGAGCTCAACAATTGGCACAAACTTCAGCATGATTTCGGGGTGCCGGAACGTGCATCCGGAGCAGACGCGATCTATGACGATTCGAGAGGCACTTCGGTGTCAGACATTCCCCGACACCTTCGCTTTTCGCGGTACTTTCGGCGAGATTCGCACCGCGATTGGCAATGCGGTTCCGCCAAAGCTGGCTCAAGCCATTGGCGAGCATGTGCTGTCTATTTTAGGGCCGTCACTCTCGTTCATTCCGCCGGGTCAAGCTTGTAGAAATAACCAGCTTCAAGGTTGAATTGCAGTTGCGTTCGGTGTTGCTTCTGGCCGCTGCGCTGAAACTGGATGAACCCAAAGCGCGGTGCCAGGTGCTGCGCTGGGTCTCCTTTGAATCTGCCTTTTCGGACGAAATATCCTTTGGTCTCGAATGGTCTGTAACTGCAGGAGCGTTTGACGAGTTCAGCTATCGAGAGGATTGCCATTTCGCAATTGTCCAAAATGTCCGGGCGAACAGTCTGGTGCAGCAGAAACTCAGGCGGAAACGGGTCATTCGCGTATGCCTTCTGGAACAAGACCGTACTAATATCGCGCTGTTTCTTGGTGAATAGCTTCTCAAGTTCGGCGCGGCTGCTAGCCGGCAGTTCCTCCCAAAACCAGCGGTCGGGATCGCTCTTACGGTCGTCTCGGCAGCCCATGTCTATCGGTCGGAATCCGTTGTCGCCACAAAACATTCGTAAACCCTTTTCCGCGTGTGCGGATACTTCTATGCCGTTTCTGCGAAGCAGGGCACAGAATGCTGTCGCAGTGGTGAAATATAACTGATCGTTGGTGGGCTTCTGATTTCCGCAGGTCTTAACTGAGACGCCAGTCCGCCGAGTAGATCCCCTATAGTGAATTTCGACAAGGACATCGCTCTTGGACGCAGTAACTGCTAGTCCGGCTTTCGAGTCGATCCTGTCGCCTTCACCTGCAGTTGCCAAACCGCCCAGCCACCATGCTTTCACTTTCGCGAAATGTGTTATGCGGCAATCATGCATTATGCGTCGCATTAGCTCGACGGCGGGATTCCCGGTGACAACATGCGAACTAGGCGGTCGCTGCAGGTCGCGAGTAAATTTCAGCTCCGACATTGCCGCTGCCAAGGTTTTCTCAAACTCGTGCCCCCTTTTCCTTCCCTTGGTTCCGGCATCGATCTGCGCCTTGTGCTTGTCGCTCTCCGGGATCAGTGCCATACCAACCCCCGTACAAGCGCAGACGGACTTACCCGTAGCGCGGCAGCGAGGCGCACTAGGTTAATGAGGGAGATGTTTCGAAGACCGCGTTCTACGAGGCTGATATAGGTGCGATCAAAACCCGCCAATTCGGCGAGCTTCTCCTGAGATAGGTGCTTGTCCTGGCGCACCTCTCGAACGCGTTTTCCAAACTTGATGAGGAGCTGTCGGGTGTGCACACCCGCGAGTATTCCGATTTGCCGACAATGGGTCTACGGACAATGCGTCTCACTGCGGTTCCGTTACTGTCGCGGCTTGCCTTGAATACTGGGAAGAGGCACTTCGCTGCGGGTGGTGCAGAGGCCAGCTGGAAGCAAATCCGGGGCTAAACCCCCGATTGATTTTGTCGACTGATTCGTATGCCTAAATGTGGTGTCTCAAGACGTTGTTCCCCTCCAAGCCGGAGCGGCTGATGGGTGGCGACTGGCCAAGACTAGCATGCGGGCGGTGCACGGCGAAGTACGGTTCATCGAGTACATGGACGTCGGCGGCGCCAGCCGCTGGTCGCCCGACCGCGTCGTGTCGCGGCGCGAGATGCTCGAAGGGCTGACCCGACGCTACGGACCAGTCACGCCAATTGTCCACGAGAGTTCCGCGCCGGCCGAGCAGTTCACGCTGAGCGACGGCACGGTGTTCGGCATCATCGCGTCGACGACCGAGCCGTTCTGCCGCCCGTGCGACCGCAGTCGCCTGACCGCCGACGGCATGTGGTACCT